>JBEGTP010000127.1:0-4561 GCA_041179365.1 Pseudomonadota bacterium | reverse complement strand
CGAGCACCCTCTTCCTTGGCTCGCACCACTCTTGAACGGCGTTGAACACGCGAACTTCTTTGAAACGCGTGCCACCGAATACAGCAAGGCGGCAACGCGCGGAAACTGGAATGATGTGTGGGATTCGTTCGACAAGCGCGGCGGCGCAAAAGCGGCCAATGATGAAGCTGCGGCAGAGTTAGAAGTGCCCGAAGCCGATATGTTTGATCAGGCGGGGATAGCGGCGGAATAAGCTGAGGGCGACCAAGCAGAAGCGATTGGCATTTGATGGTGCATCGCTTTTGCTGGCGTCGCGTTCACCGACAGAGAAAGGACGCAGCCCGCTCCAAAAGACAGTGACGTGCGATCCTAATAGGCGCTGTGTGGCAGTATAATAGATCCTGAAGGGTGTAGGATCGCGTTTGGCTCCCCGTGCAGCCAAGCCAAATCCAACATGCCCTGAGGGCGCTTACAATGCCATAAACAGCACCGCCCCCTTTTCGCGTGATAGATTGAAAGTGACGGGCTTAAAATGTGGCTCGGCCTGCGCGCGTCGCGCGTACCAACAGAGCGGCCAGCGGTCAGCCCATTATGAACAGCCCCCGCTGAGCAGCGTCCAGTGAACATTTAAAACACAGCCGCGTTTGACCTTGCAAAACAGCCGCGCGCCTTACCCAATAGGCCCTCAGAGTTTGAAGCCCAAAAAGGCGGGGACAGGCCCGTTCCATCCGCCTTCATCACTTGCGGCCGCAGGCTTTGCCGCTTCCAGATGCGGTTGACGGATCGGCTTTGTTTCGCGCCTTGGGGTATCTTGCTTTGAGGCTTCGCGCCCCGGCGCTTCGGGCTTGGGCGCTTCGGGCTTGGGGCGTTCACGACGCGCCGCACGTTCGGAGCGCTCAGCGTCACCTGTGCGGTCTTTAGCGGAAGGTTTTGCCGGAGCCGCCTTTACAGGCTTTGTACGTTCATCGTCCGACACGCGTGCGCCAATCGCCTTGCCATCGCCCTTAACGCGGTCAATTTTCTGTCCGGTCAGTTTCTCGATATTGTCTATCGCCTCAGCATCGGCGCTCGTCACAAACGTAAAAGCGGCCCCTGTTGCGCCGGCCCGGCCGGTGCGCCCAATGCGGTGAACATAATCATCAGGATGCCAAGGCGCATCAAAATTAAACACATGGCTGACGCCTTTGATGTCAAGCCCGCGCGCCGCGACGTCAGACGCTACGAGGATGTTGATGTCGCCCGATTTAAAGCGGTCAAGTTCCTTAATGCGCGACGATTGATCCATATCACCGTGAATCTCGCTGGCGGCAAAGCGGTGTTGTTGCAGGCTCTTGGCGAGCTCACGCACGGTTGTTTTACGGTTGCAAAAGACAATCGCATTTTTAACATTTTCAGAAATCAGCAGGTCGCGGAGCACGCTTTGCTTTTTGCGCTGTTCAACTTCAACAAGCTTTTGCGTTATGTTGACATTGGTCGACGCCGGGCGGGCCACTTCAATCGTTTTTGGATTCGACAAAAATTTGTCTGAAAGCTTTTTGATCGGCGGCGGCATGGTCGCTGAAAAAAGCAGGGTCTGGCGGTTTTGCGGAAGTTTGGAGCAAATTGTTTCGATATCAGGAATAAAGCCCATATCGAGCATCCGGTCAGCTTCATCGATGACCAACAAATTGCACCCTGTGAGCAAAATCTTGCCGCGCTCAAATAGATCCATCAGGCGGCCAGGCGTTGCAATCAAAACATCGACGCCCTTTTCAAGCGCCTTCACTTGATCCCCCATCTGCACACCCCCAATGAGCAGGGCCATCGTCAGCTTATGGTTCTTTCCGTATTTCTCAAAATTCTCAGCAACTTGGGCCGCCAACTCGCGCGTTGGTTCCAAAATGAGCGAGCGCGGCATCCGCGCGCGGGCGCGCCCGTGCGCCAAAATATCGATCATCGGCAGCACAAAACTCGCCGTTTTGCCGGTGCCCGTTTGCGCAATCCCAATGAGATCGCGCATCATCAACACGCTGGGAATCGCCTGCTGCTGGATTGGCGTCGGTGTATCATACCCTGACTCAGTCACGGCACGAAGCAATTCATCAGAAAGGCCGAGATCGGCAAAGCTCATTCAAAAAATCCGGATTAGGGCGGCGGTGCGTCCGGCACCACTTTACGCTGCCTGCCTCGTACCTTCAAAGGTCAAAATGTCAAGGAAAACCGCTATTTGGGCGGCATCAACATCTTGAACTTTCCAATTTCGCATGCGTCGCCCGTTCGCGCCTGAACAAAGTCACGATCTTCGCAGACCATATTATCGTGGTTTGGCCGGATATAAAGGCCCGAGTAAAACGAAGCAGACGTGCATCCTCGCTTCAACTTCGCGCGGATGACGCGGCCATCGCGGAGCGTAAAATCAATGCTTTTGCGTTCATTGATCATCAGTTCAGCAAATTGGTTGATCGGAAAACACTTGGGTGCCCCATGCTCCTTCCAAAATTGCACATCGAAATTCGGGCGCGCGATTGGCGGCACTTTGAAGATGTTCAACCGCGCAGGAGCAGAGTGAGCCACCGCATAAAATTGCCCAACGCCGATCACGCTCAGCACCGCGCCGGTGGCAACCAAAGTTTGATTTTTCATAGCGAAGGGCGACTCGACATGCCGGGTTTTTGGTCGTTCTTAGTTGAACATGCCATTAACTTTCTGGCAGGGGGCCACAATGTCTTATGCTGATACAGTTACCGGCCCAAGGCCCAAGGCACCGACCCACGATGTCTTGGAAGGTTTCCGCACGATCGTGGGACCCAAGGGCTATCGCGATGATCCCGACACCCTAAAGCCTTGGCTCGTCGATTGGCGTGGCCTGTATAGCGGGAAGACGCCCGTCATGCTCTCGCCGGCCACCGTCCGCGAATTGCAGCAAATCGTCTCGCTCGCAGCCCGCACCAATACCGCGCTCGTGCCGCAAGGCGGCAACACGTCGATGGTTGGCGGGGCGACACCGCCCGAAGATGGGCATGCTATTTTAGTCTCGCTCCGGCGGCTCGATAAGGTGCGTGCGCTCGACGGGGCCAATCATTACGCGATTGTTGAGGCGGGCGTGATCTTGGAAACGCTGCACGAAGCAGCGCTTGCCAAACAGGTGCGCTTCCCTTTGACGCTAGGGGCCAAAGGATCCGCAACGATTGGCGGGCTGGTTTCAACCAACGCGGGTGGCACGCAAGTTTTGCGTTTTGGAACGATGCGGCGATTGGTGCAGGGCTTGGAAGCCGTTTTACCCGATGGTTCGCTCTTCAGCGACTTGGCCGGTCTTAAGAAAGATAACCGAGGCTATGATCTCAGCCAATTGCTCATAGGTGCCGAAGGGACGCTTGGATTTGTGACCGCCGCGCGTCTGCACCTTGTTGACGCCATTACAGATAATGCCGTCGCTTGGGTCGGAACACGCTCACCGCACGACGCGCTTGCCATGTTACGAGCGATGGAGGCAAAGTCAGGCACGTCCATCGAGAGCTTTGAAATCGTGCCCGACCCGAGTTTGCAACTCGTCTGTACCCATATCGCGGGTGCCCGTTCGCCTTTTTCCAGCGCCTACCCTTGGAATGTCTTGGTCGAGCTTGTTTCGCCACCAAGCAGCAGCGCGACCGCACGTGCGACACTGCAAGATCTGCTGGAAACCGAACTCAACAGCGGGCGCGCCCTTGATGCCGTTATCGCTGCCAATGATGCGCAGGCAAAAGCGTTTTGGCGGCTGCGCGATTGCGTTTCCGAAGCTGAACGCGCCAGTGGCCCCGCGATCCAGCACGACATCTCAGTGGCGGTTGAGGCGATGCCCGATTTCATGTGCGACGCTGCCAAGCAAATCGAAGCCGAATTCCCCGGCGTGAAGGCGAGTGCCTTTGGTCATTTGGGCGACGGCAACGTCCATTTTCATGTCCGCGCGCCAGAAGGCATAGACCCAGCGACGTGGCGCGCTGGGCAAGGCAAAGCAGCCAGTGATCGGGTTTATGAACTCGTTATGCTGGCAGGCGGTTCAATTTCGGCGGAGCACGGCATAGGGCAGATGAAACGCCCGACCTTTGCAAAAACCATCGACGCGGCCCGGCTGGGTGCGCTGCTCGCGATTAAGCACGCGCTTGATCCTCAGGGTCTTATGAATCCGGGCAAGTTACTTCCCCTTGCATCAGACGGCTGAGCGCCATAGGGGGAAGCCGAGTAATCGCAGTTTTTGGAGACGTCCTCATGGCGACCGCGCCTGACAACACATTGCCCTTGTTCTATAAAGAATTGCAGCCCCTTTCATCGCAAGAGCATGGTGCATGGCGCATGCGTCCGCTGGAAAAGGCGCCTTGGCTCGCAGAGCAGCATGCCATTCCTGTCACTGTTGACGAGTTTTCCTCCGTGCAGCGGTTTTACCCCATTATTTTCTCGCTTGGCGACAACCCAGTCCCGCTGGCACTGATGGGACTGAATGAAGGCGTGAATACCTTTATCGACGATGAGGGCAATACGATTGGTGAATCCTATATCCCCGCCTATGTGCGTCGTTACCCCTATCTCTTAGCGCGCTTGCGTGAAGATTCCGAAGAGCTGTCGCTCT
>JBEGTP010000126.1:0-3308 GCA_041179365.1 Pseudomonadota bacterium | reverse complement strand
GAGCTTGATTTAGCGATCCCGCGTGACCGGACGGGAACGTTCGAGCCCAAGCTTATTCGCAAGGGTGAGCGTCGGCTCGACGGCTTTGATGGCAAGGTCATCAGCCTGTATGCTCGGGGCCTGACGGTGCGCGAGATACGCGGCCATCTGCATGAGATTTACGGCGTCGATGTCTCGCCTGATCTGATCAGCCGGGTGACCGATTCCGTCCTTGAGGAGGTCAAGGAGTGGCAGTCGCGCCCGCTCGATCCGGTTTACCCCATCGTCTTCTTCGACGCGCTGCGGGTGAAGGTCCGGGACGAAGGGACGGTCAAGAACAAGGCGGTTTATGTGGCGCTCGCCCACGATATGGAGGGCCAGAAGCACGTGCTGGGGCTATGGATCGAGCAGAATGAGGGCGCGAAGTTCTGGCTCAAAGTGATGAACGACCTCAAGGTTCGGGGCGTCAACGACATCCTGATTGCGGCTGTGGACGGCCTCAAGGGCTTTCCCGAAGCCATTGGTGCGGTGTTCCCCGAGGCGATGGTGCAAACGTGCATCGTCCACCTGATCCGCTCCAGCATGGCCTACGTATCGTGGAAGGACAGGAAGGCGATCATCCCCGACTTGAAGGCGATCTACCGCGCTGAAAATGCCGAGGCGGCGCTTGACCGGCTGGCCGATTTTGAGGCGATCTGGGACAAGCAATATCCCACCATCGGGCAGGCCTGGCGACGGGTCTGGGAGCATGTCATCCCGCTCTTCAGCTTCCCGCCTGAGGTGCGCCGGATGATCTATACGACCAACGCCGTTGAGAGCCTCAACCGGTCTTTGCGCAAGATCATCAAGACCAGGGGCAGCTTCCCCAACGACGATGCCGCGATGAAGCTGCTGTATCTGGCGATCAACAATGTCGGCATCCACTGGAAAAGACCGATTGCATGGACCGCCGCAATGAGCCAGTTTGCCATCCTGTTTGGCGACCGATTTACGGTCTCAGCTAGCTGAGACCGTAACACATGACCCGGATACCAGCTTACACAGAATATCGGACACTCCCCATGAGCGGTTTTTGGATATGGGGCTATCAAGAAGAGAGTCGCTGTTTTTCCAATACGGCTTCCCCCAACCCCGCTCATCCTGAGCCCGTCGAAGGATCACACACAAAGTCAGCCACACACCCACTCAACTTCACCCCACTCTCCCACCCCCGCTCAGCCTGAGCTTGTCGAAGGCCACCACCAAAGCTATCCCCAATCCATGCCCTTCTACGCCTACATGCTCCGCTGCCGAGACGGCACCTACTATGTCGGACACACCGAAGACCTCGAACTGCGCATTCTCCAGCACAACGAAGGCTCCCTCGGCGGCTACACCGCCAGACGCCGCCCCGTCACGCTCATCTGGTCAGACATGTTCATGGCCCGCGACGATGCTTTCTGGATAGAGCGCAAACTCAAGGGCTGGAGCCGGGCGAAGAAGGAGGCGCTGATCGCGGGCGATTGGGAATTGATCTCGAAACTGGCGCGTGGCCGCACGGGCAGAAGGGATGGCGGCGAGGATGGCGCGCGGCCTTCGACAAGCTCAGGCTGAGCGGGGTTTTTGCTTTGGCGGTAGGAATTAAAACCCCTATTTCCCATCCGCGTATCCCCAAAACCCGCTCATGCTGAGCTTGTCGAAGCACACACGCAACGGTCGATATGGGCTTCGATCCGCTATGCCATCTGCGAACCGTTCTTTACCGAATCCAGAGGTGAAAGCAGCACTGTCGGCTCACCGTGTTGGACAATCGCCAAGACAAGCACTTCAGAAATGACTCCTGCCACACGCTTCGGTTCAAAATTCATGACCGCAACAATCTGACGACCGATCAAGTCTTCAACGGTGTAGGCTTCTGTAATCTGAGCCGACGAAGTTTTGATCCCATAGTTGGTTCCGAAATCAATCTTCAAAATATATGCTGGATTACGAGCCTTCGCATTGATCCCAACTGAACGGATTGTGCCTGCCCGAATGTCGATCTTTGTGAAGTCGGAATACGCGATCAATTCCGCCCCTGACGCTTCGTTATTTTCAATCAATATCCGTTCCTTCAATAAAATCACCGGACCACCACCACCTCAACCCCCACATCGCCTGCAATCTCCGCCCAGGTCTTGTCCGCCGTCAGCGCGGGCAGGCGCAGGTGCCGCGCCGTCGCCAGGCAGGCGCAATCGGCGAGCGAGAGGTTGGCGCGTTTCTCGAACGGAAAAATCTTCGCCATTTCGCTGATTATGGCTTGATTGAAACGAACAAAATCAAGGCCAATGTTGTTGGCAACCTCCAATGCGACTTCTGCCGTCACGCCATCGCGCATTTGCCGCCGCACGACCTCGGCGAGATTGAATTCTGACATCACGCCATCATGCGCGATCGCTTTGTCCAGCCATTCACCGCCCGGTTCCTCCAACAGGCTGGCGATGACAACCGAGGTATCGACAACCGCCTTCAACGATCATCTTCCCATTCGCGCTGTGCCTCGGCCTTGCGATCAGCGAGAAATTGATCGACGCTATCGCCTTTCATATGCGGAGCTACCAACGCCCGCAGAGAGTCGAGATGCGCCTTGATTGTCATCAAGGTGATGCCATTTTCATCCCTGCGGACGATCAGTTTACCGCCTTTTTCAACCGCCAAATTCTTCCGCATCTCGGTGGGTAGATGCATCTTTCCACTGGGTGAGACAGAAATTTGAAACTGCTTGCTTGGCTTGAATGGAGCATTCATTTGGAAACTCCTATAGAACTGAGTGCGCGATTATAATCTAGTTACCACATATACGATGAGAACCAAACAACCAATTTCACCCCAAAGCAACCAAATTGCAAAGGTGCCCCAGCCGATCTGCCCAGACCTTCTGCCCCGCGCTATCTGCAATCTGATCCTGCCGGATTTCCACCCCGAGATAGGGCCGCCCCTCGGCCTCGGCGTGGCGGTTCATGGTGGCGTTGAGCAATTTGCCGGAATAGGGCTGCTGGTCGCCCACAATAAGCCCCTCCGCCTCCAGCAGCGGGATCGCCAGCCGCGCGGCGCGGTCGTCCTGGTTGTACAGAATGCCGACTTGCCATGGCCGCTGTTCGTCCGAGCTGGCGAGACTCGGGGTAAAGCTGTGCAGCGAAAGGATCAGTGCCGGGGGCTTGTCATCGAGCAGCGCGGCGAGGGCGGCGTGGTAGGGGTGATAGAAGCGCGTCAACCGATCCTTGCGCATTTGTGCAGGGTCTGTGCCGCTTTGTGCAGCGTGCTGGTTTGCCGGTATCGCATGGCCGTCGCTAACCTCCGGGATCACGCCG
>JBEGTP010000125.1:0-2783 GCA_041179365.1 Pseudomonadota bacterium | reverse complement strand
TGACTTGATCCCACCCCTGAGTGTCGCTAAGGCCCGCCGGTCCCGAGTGATCGGGGGCGCTTAGCTCAGTTGGTAGAGCATCTCGTTTACACCGAGAGGGTCGGCGGTTCGAGCCCGTCAGCGCCCACCAGTTTCGAACGCAGCCAGTCCGGGGGACTGGCGAGTACGAAACTCCGAAGCGCAGCCAGTCCGGGGGACTGGTGCTTTTGAATGCCCGTGCTCAAAACAAGCACGCGCCGTAAGCGGCCTTGAGGCGCTGCACCATAATTCCTCTTCCATCTCGGCCAGAATCGCATAGCGTGTGCGCCTAAAGCAAAAAATGAGAGGATGAGCCCCGTGGCAGAGACAGATGCATTCTCGCTCAAATCACCCGAATCTTTTGATGCGGTCATTGTCGGCGCGGGCATTGCGGGGCTTTACATGCTCCATAGGCTCCGCGCCTTGGGGCTCTCTGCGGTGGTTATTGAAATCGCCGATGGCGTCGGTGGCACATGGTTTTGGAATCGATATCCCGGTGCGCGCGTTGATATTGAAAGCCGGGACTACGGCTATTCCTTCGATCCTGAACTTGAGCGCGAATGGCGCTGGAGCGAGCGTTACGCTGCCCAGCCCGAGTTATTGCGCTATATCAATCATGTTGCCGACCGCCATGACTTGCGCCGCGACATTCGGTTTGAAACGCGCGTTGTCTCTGCCCGCTTTGACGAATCGGCAAATCGCTGGTCCGTCGCGACAAATCGGGGCGAGCAGATCGTGGCGCGGTTTTGCATCATGGCGACAGGCTGCCTTTCAGAACCCAAAGACATCCATTTTGAAGGCTTGGATTCGTTTGCGGGAGAAACCTATTCGACGTTTGACTACCCTAAAGGCGGCGTCGATTTTTCCGGCAAACGTGTCGGCATCATCGGCACGGGTTCTTCCGCCATCCAAACGATTACCACGATTGCGCCGCACTGTGCCCATTTGACGGTTTTTCAGCGGACGCCAAATTACAGCGTTCCTGCTCATAACCGCCCACTCACGCACGAAGAACAAGCCGAATGGGACAAGGACCGTGCTGATTACCGGGCGCTCGCCAAGCAACAGCCGCTCGCCTTTTGGAATGAACCGACAGAAGCGCTTGCGCTTGAAACGCCCGCCGAAGCGCGAGAACTGGAATTTGAGCGGCGCTGGGCTTACGGCGGTTTGCGTGTCGGGGGATCCTTTGCCGATGTCGGTATAGACCTCAAGGCGAACACACTCGCTGCAAATTTTGCCGCCTCCAAAATCCGCGCCGTGGTGAAAGACCCAGACACCGCAGAGCGACTGACCCCTAAAACTTATCCGTTTGCGACCAAGCGGCTGTGTGTCGACACGGGCTATTATGAAGTTTTTAACCGCGACACGGTCACCCTTGTTGATCTGCGAGAGACGCCCCTTGAGAGGATCACGCCGAGCGGCATCAAAACCAGTGCGGCCAGCTTTGACTGCGATGCCATCATTTTCGCAACCGGGTTTGATGCCATGACGGGGACGTTGGCCAAAATAGATATTCGCGGGCGTGGTGGCCTTCGCCTCACCGAAGCATGGGCCGACGGACCGACAACCTATCTTGGCCTCATGGTCGCAGGTTTTCCCAATTTTTTCACCATCACTGGTCCTGGCAGCCCTTCGGTTCTGTCAAATATGATCATGTCAATCGAACAGCATGTCGATTGGATCGCCGATTGCATAACCCATCTTGCCGAGCGCCAGCTTTCCACTGTCGAAGCGAGCGAACCCGCCGCGCAGGAATGGGTTGCCCATGTCGCTGAAGTCGCTGAAATGACACTCTATCCGCTCGCCAACAGCTGGTACATGGGGGCCAATGTTCCTGGAAAGCCGCGCGTCTTTTTACCGTATATCGGCGGTTTCAACCTTTATGTTGAGGCGTGCAACGCCATTGTTGCCGACGGCTATCGCGGATTTGAGATGCGCGCAGCTGCTCCTTAATTGATTAGGCTTCCGTAAACGTCAATCTATGTTAGCATCGACAAAAGCGAGAGAATTCAAGGAGAGTCGCAATGCATGATCTGGTGATCCGGGGCGGGACCATTGTTGATGGTACGGGCGTGAAACCCTATGCGGCGGACGTCGCAATTGATGGTGGCTTGGTCACAGCGGTTGGCCAGATCGCAGCGCGCGGGCGCGAAGAAATAGACGCGACGGGCAAAATCGTCACACCCGGCTTTGTTGACATCCACACTCATTATGATGGCCAAGCGACTTGGGATCAGGAAATGGGCCCGTCGAGCTGGCACGGGGTCACCACAGTCGTCATGGGCAATTGCGGCGTTGGCTTTGCTCCGGCTAAAAAAGACCGGCACGAATGGCTGATTAGCCTGATGGAAGGCGTTGAGGATATTCCCGGCACAGCCCTCGCAGAAGGCATGACATGGGATTGGGAGACCTTCCCGGAATATCTGGATGCGCTCGAAAAGCTACCGCGCACTGTTGATGTGGGAACGCATGTTCCCCACGGTGCGGTGCGGGCTTATGTGCTCGAAGAGCGTGAAATGCCCGGTGCCGTGCCAACCGAGGCTGACATCGCCGAAATGTCCCGCATTGTTGAGGAAGGCATTCGCGCTGGCGCGCTTGGTTTTTCGACGTCGCGCACGGTGCTTCACAGGTCAGTCGATGGAGAGCTTGTGCCCGGCACAACGGCAACCGCCGAAGAGCTCATTGCGATGGGCCGCGCGATGGGCCGCGTTGGCCACGGCGTGTTTGAGATGGCGAGCGATATGCGCCGCGAGTGGAATGAATTT
>JBEGTP010000124.1:0-2693 GCA_041179365.1 Pseudomonadota bacterium | reverse complement strand
ATCTTCAGCGGCAAGGCGGTTAAGTGCGATACCCATACGTTCTTGGTCAGCCTTGGTCTTTGGTTCTACCGAAAGCTCGATAACCGGATCAGGGAATTCCATGCGCTCCAGAATAATCGGCTTCAGTGTATCGCAAAGCGTATCGCCCGTTGTCGTGGTCTTCATGCCCGCAAGCGCCACAATGTCTCCGGCAAATGCTTCGTCAATGTCCTTACGGTCATTGGAGTGCATTTCAAGAATACGGCCAACTTTTTCTTTCTTGTCCTTGACCGAGTTCAAATACGTACCCTTGGTCAATGTACCCGAATAAATCCGTGCAAAAGTCAAAGTGCCCACAAATGGATCGTTCATCACCTTAAACGCCAAGGCGCTGAAAGGTGCATCATCAGTTGGCGGACGGCTATCTTTCTCGTCGCTGTCCATCTTGAGGCCTTGCACGTCTTCAATATCCAGCGGTGAAGGCAGATAGTCGACAACGGCGTCGAGCAAAGGCTGTACGCCCTTATTCTTAAACGCGCTGCCGCAAACGACAGGAACAAACGAATGGTTCAGCGTGCCCTTGCGGATCAGCGCCTTCAATGTTGCGACATCTGGCTCATTGCCTTCCAGATAAGCTTCCATCGCTTCGTCATCTTGCTCAACAGCCAGCTCGATCAGTTCACTGCGATATTTCGCAGCACTTTCAGCCAGTTCAGCAGGAATTTCTTCATAAGAAAAATCAGCGCCCAAGCTTTCATCTTTCCAGATAATCGCGCGTTGGCGGACCAGATCGACCAGACCCTTCAAATCAGCCTCTAGGCCGATTGGGATATAAAGCACCGCAGGGCGTGCGCCGAGGCGATCGATGATCGACTGCACGCAATATTCGAAATTCGCACCCGTACGATCCAGCTTGTTGATAAAGCACATGCGCGGAACTTTATATTTGTCCGCTTGGCGCCATACGGTTTCGGATTGCGGCTCAACGCCGGCAACGCCGTCAAAGCAAGCCACCGCGCCATCCAGCACGCGCAAGCTGCGTTCTACTTCAATGGTGAAGTCAACATGGCCTGGTGTATCGATGATGTTGATGCGATGTTCTTTGCCGTCATCATCCTTGACTGTCCAGAAACAGGTCGTCGCCGCAGAGGTAATGGTAATACCGCGCTCTTGCTCCTGCTCCATCCAATCCATCGTCGCCGCGCCATCATGCACTTCGCCGATTTTATAGGATTTGCCTGTGTAAAACAGGATGCGTTCTGTGGTCGTGGTTTTGCCGGCGTCAATATGCGCCATAATACCAATGTTGCGATATCTATCGAGTGGATGGCTGCGTGCCATGGTCTTTACTCCGTGGATGAGGCTGCGGGTTGCGCTGCCCTATAGGGAAAGGGGCCGGTTTTGGCCAGCCCCTCTATATTGTTTTTTAAGCGATGCGTGTTGCCTACCAGCGGTAATGGGCAAACGCGCGGTTGGCTTCCGCCATACGGTGCGTGTCTTCGCGCTTCTTAACGGCATTGCCGCGATTATTCGCTGCATCCATCAATTCGCCAGACAAACGCGCCGACATAGTGGTTTCGCTGCGATTGCGCGCTGCGCCGATCAACCAGCGAATAGCCAAAGCCTGAGCGCGCTCAGGGCGCACTTCGCAAGGAACCTGATACGTAGCACCACCAACACGGCGTGAACGCACTTCGATACCTGGCTTCACATTTTCCAATGCTTCCCGGAAAAGCTCAATAGGATCTTTCTTGGCGCGCTCTTCAACAGTGGTCAATGCACCGTAAACGATACGCTCTGCTGCGGATTTCTTACCATCCAGCATCAGGTTGTTCATGAATTTCGAAAGCACCAGATCACCAAATTTGGGATCAGGCAGGATAACCCGTTTTTCGGGACGACGACGACGTGACATATTCTATTCTCCCGTTCTTACTTAGGACGCTTCGCGCCATATTTGGAGCGCGACTGCTTGCGATCTTTCACGCCTTGCGTATCGAGCACGCCGCGAAGGACGTGATAGCGAACACCGGGAAGATCGCGAACACGGCCCCCACGGATCAGAACAACGCTATGCTCTTGCAAATTGTGGCCTTCGCCGGGAATATACGAAATGACTTCGCGTTGGTTGGTCAAGCGAACCTTGGCAACTTTGCGAAGCGCCGAGTTCGGCTTTTTCGGGGTCGTGGTATAAACGCGTGTGCAAACACCGCGCTTTTGCGGGTTGGCTTCCATCGCTGGAACCTTGGACTTCGCTTTCTGCGGAGTCCGGCCCTTGCGGACCAGCTGGTTAATCGTTGGCATATCTTCACCTTAAAAAAATGCGGTTACTTTGCATGACAGCCCGCCCCCACTCAAGGGATTGATGGAGGCTCAGCCTTTATCCATCCGGTCAGCCACACAAACTGCTGCAATGTTGATTTTCCGCAAAACTACAGAATCACTTCTAATAGATTATGGAAGGCGCGCCATTAGCTTCAGATGGGTGAGAGGTCAAGAGGAGGTTAAGTCTCACGATCTTGGTATAGCATTTGTACTGGAAAATTCAGGATCAACCTTTGCGGAGCGCATATCGATTTCAGCCAATTCGCTATCCGTAAAATCATATTTATCCGAAAGCGACACCATCAAGGCCGCCAAGTTTTCTTCCACCGATTCCAAACGATCCGAAGGAAGCGCCTTTGCGAATGAAACAAATTTTTCGAGCATCGTCA
>JBEGTP010000123.1:0-9301 GCA_041179365.1 Pseudomonadota bacterium | reverse complement strand
CCAGCACTCATACGCCAGTGCTGTTTTTCTCGACTGCCGGGAAAGTGTACAGAACCAAGGTTTGGAAGCTGCCAGAGGGTGGGCCCAATACGCGCGGTCGGCCGATGGTCAATCTCCTTCCGCTTTCGCCAGGTGAAACCATCTCGACAGTGTTACCCTTACCGGAAGATGAAGCCGAATGGGCAGATCTCCATGTCATGTTCGCGACGGCCCAAGGGCAAGTGCGCCGCAACTCTATGATCCATTTTACCAACATACCGACCGCTGGAAAGATCGCGATGCGTTTTGACGAGGCGAGCAATGATCGCCTGATTGGCGTTGGTTTGCTCACCGAATCCGATGATGTGTTGTTGGCATCACGCGGCGGCAAAGCGGTCAGGTTTATGGGGGCTGATATTCGTGCTTCCGCCAGTCGCACTGGTGTCGGCGTGCGCGGTATGCGCATGGGCGCAGATGATGAGGTGATTTCCTTGTCCATCCTGCGCCGTTCGGGTGCGACGACGGAGGAGCGCGATGCCTATTTGAAGGCGGCACCTTGGAAAGAGAATGAAAACACACCGTCCCTTTCGCCTGAGCGTATGGCAGATTTGGCGGAAAAGGAGCAGTTTATCCTGACCGTGACCGAAAATGGCTATGGTAAGAAGACTTCCTCTTACGAATATCCGCGTAAGGGGCGTGGCGGGCTCGGCCTCATCAATATCGACAATTTGGATCGCAATGGCCCTGTCGTTGCCAGCTTCCCTGTGACGAATAAGCAGCAGCTTCTGTTGGTTACAGATCAGGCGAAACTCATCCGTGCAGACATTTCGGAAATGCGGGTGATCGGTCGGAATTCTGCGGGACTGCGCCTTTTTAAAGTCGCGGATAATGAAAAGGTTGTCAGCGCGGCGCATATTGAAAGCGAAACCGATGGCGAGGATAGTGAAACCGACGTGGAGGCTCCTGCCGAAAACGCTGTGATTGCAGGTACACCGGATGCAAGCGATGCAAGCAACGGGCCCGAGGATGAATGAACGCGTATAAAATTCTGACGGCTGAAGAATGGGCTGGCTTCAAGCGAGACGGCGTGTTTGCGGGTGCGCCGGTGGATCAGGCCGACGGCTATATTCACTTATCGACTGCCGAACAGGTGCAAGCCACGCTTGATAAACACTTTAGTGGGCAAACGGACCTCGTGATCGCCGAAGTTGATTTAACCGGCCTTGGCGCGACCCTGAGATGGGAAGAGTCGCGCGGCGGCGCGCTCTTTCCGCATCTCTATGCGTCACTTCCGATGAGCGCGATCATCGGCTTTCGTCAGGCATAACTGTCTTGATCGTGATTGAGCGTTTGGACGACGCCAATTGTAATCATCGCTTGCCCTGTGAAGTAGAGAACCCAAATCAGCAGATTGACCAATGGTTCTTGGTCTAGAACCTCCATATTGGCAAAAATCAGCAAATCAGAAGCAACAAACAGCATTGCGCCAATCCCGACGCGGTAGCGCGGGAAACGGCTTGTCCACGCCGCAGCGGCCATCAGCGCGAGGATGAGCGCATAAACCACGATGGTCCCATCGCGCAGCAAAAACCAAGCGATCATGGGCACGAAGACGATAACGGCCGCCGCCAAGCCCTTCTGGCTCCCCGACAGTTTTTGGCGGCGATTGCGCCAATACATCACAATTGCGAGCACATGCCCCGCGATAAAGGCAAGGGCCCCTACGGTAAGATTGCTTTCAACAAGAACATCACCCAGCGCGCCAAAGGCCATGACGCCGGTTAAAAGCCCGCCATCTGTCCCGCGCGTTGCCAGCATCGCATAGACCGCCAACAGCCAAACGCCCGCCCCTTTCCAAGCCAAAGTAGCAGTTGAAACCTCGTCGCTATTTGCGGCAAACAGATAGCTCGCCCCCGCAACAAGCGCCGCGACCAAAATGATCTGCGCAAATTTACCTTTGTTCGGCATCGACTCCCCCTCGCCTAATCTTACAAAAGGCCATAACGGCATTGCCTATGACTCACCAAGTGCAAATTATTGGCGGCGGCCTCGCGGGGGCAGAAGCCGCTTGGCAACTCGCCCAAGCGGGCTTCCGCGTGCGGCTTTCTGAAATGCGCGGCGTTGAGGGTACCGCCGCGCATAAATCAGATAGTCTTGCCGAACTTGTTTGTTCCAACAGCTTTCGCTCGGATGATGCGACAAGCAATGCGGTAGGCCTCATTCACGCCGAACTGCGCCAGATGAACTCGCTCATCATGACGGCAGCAGACGCGCACCGTGTTCCCGCAGGATCGGCGCTTGCGGTCGACCGAGACGGCTATGCAGACGCCGTTACAGCGACCATTGCGAGCCATCCCAATATCGATCTGGTGCGCGAGCGGGTTGACGCGCTGCCCAGTGGACCCACGATTATCGCCACTGGCCCCCTCACTGCGACCGCCCTTGCAGAGGCCATCGCGGCTGAAACGGGGCAAGAGGCGCTCGCCTTTTTCGATGCTTTGGCTCCCATCGTCTACCGCGAGTCGATTGATATGGATGTCGCGTGGATGGCATCGCGCTGGGATAAGGGAGACGGCGCTGATTACATCAATTGCCCGCTCGATAAGGATCAATACCTCGCCTTTCATACCGCTTTGATCGAGGGCGAGAAAACCGTTTTCAAGGAATGGGAAGGCAATACGCCCTATTTTGATGGCTGTATGCCGATTGAGATTATGGCTGAGCGCGGTGTTGATACGCTGCGCTTTGGCCCCATGAAGCCTGTCGGGCTCGACAATCCAAAAACCGGGCGATGGCCCCACGGCGTCGTGCAATTGCGGCAAGATAACGCGCTGGGAACCCTTTGGAACATCGTCGGTTTTCAGACCAAGCTCAAACACGCTGAGCAAGTGCGCATCTTCCGGATGATCCCTGGGCTCGAAAAGGCTGAATTTGCGCGGTTGGGTGGCCTCCACCGCAATACGTTCATCAAGTCCCCTGCCCTGTTGGATTCGACACTGCGGCTCAAATCAAAACCCAATATTCGTTTTGCCGGGCAGATTACGGGGTGCGAGGGCTATATTGAAAGCGCCGCCATCGGGCTGCTCGCCGCGCGCTTCTGGGCAGCCGAACTTGCGGGCGAGACTCTGACGTCACCGCCGCTCACCACAGCGCTCGGGGCGCTCCTCAATCACATCACGCTGGGCGCTGACGCCAAAAGCTTTCAACCGATGAATGTCAATTTCGGCCTCTTCCCCCCGCTGGCTGAAAAGACGCGTAAGGCCGACCGGAAGAAGGGCTATACGGATCGCGCCGCACAGGATTTTACAGCTTGGCTTGGCACAGAGCTTCAGCCCGCATCGGCATCATCGGCGCTGTCTGGGGTCTCTGAGGGAGGTTGAGACGGCTTTGGGCACTGAAGCTTCGGCTTGGCTTTCCGGATCACGCGCGTGCTTGAAAACTCGGTGCGAGTCAGCACGCCGGATTTGTCGCTATCGGCTTTCGAAAACTTCGCGGTCGCCTTGACGGCATATTCGTTGAACGAAAGAACGCCGTCTCCGTTCACATCAAGCTTGGCATAGGCCTTTTTGCGCGACACAAAATACTCATCCTTGCTGACCGCGCCATTCTTATCCTTATCATAGCGGTTGAAGCGCTTTTCTTCCTTCGAAAGGTCCGTTGCGGTTGGCGGTGCCGCCTTGCCGCCGCGCCCTGCATTGAGAAAACGCATCGGGGTCGCGAGATCGGGGTCTTGATCTGCGGCTTGTCCCTCTTGCGCGGGCGGTGGCGGAATCGGCCCGCTCGTCCCCGCCATGGACTGGACGAGGAAAAAACCGGCAGCCATGAGCGCCAGTGTCGATGCCGAGCCTATTAGATAGCGCCACATGGCCACCCCTCAATCGTCTGGCCACCATTTTAGGCGTCTTGTATAATTTCGTCAATTCATCTTTTGGCGATGGCAAAGAGGAGAACGCGCAGCGCGCGCGCCCGGCCCCCGACAGGATGACGAAGCGGCAAGCCGCCACGCGCATCAAGCCGCGCGAGATGCACCAGCAGCGCCAGAGGGAGCAGTCCGCGTGGGAGCGCCGCGATGGCGCTGCGGTCGAGCCTGTCATGGGCCAGCGCTAAGGCCCGCGTCGCCGTCTCGCGGTCAGAGCATCGCCGCGCGAAATCCGCAAGCGCCCAGCCTTCCCCTAATCGCCGAGCCGCATCCGTTGGCGCGCCTGCCAGTTTCGTCATGACGTCAGCCAAGGCCCCGCCGCGATCCCGTGCATAGTCCAAAAGGGCTTCACTCGCCAAAGGGAACGGTGCCAGCAAGGGCTCCCACGCATCGGCCAATGCAGGAAGCAGCGGCAAAAGAGACTGCGGCACGACGGCGGAAATCGCCTGCAAAGCGGGATGCTCGTGCCACCGCCCCTGCTCAATCGCCTCGCGCCACCAGGCTAAGCGAATTTGGGCGAGCGCAGGCTCGCTCGTTTGGGCAACGGATTGACCAATCGCCTCATCCAAATGCCACACGGCCGTAAATGGCGGCACGCACGCCGCCTGCGCATAGGCAATCGCCAGTGCCCGATCAGGATCTTGAAAGTCAGTCATCAAGAGCCCGATAGGCGAAATGACGGACTGACGCCACTTCATGGTTAGGATCGCATTAACCCTGCCTGTTGAGCCCGCATTATCCCTGACCAACGCATAGGAGGTCCGTAATTCAGTTATGTAACGGGGCCACAATCGATGAAAACGCCGGAAAACAGGGATAATTCCTCGCAACAGCGTGGATTTTTGGCGCGCCTACGCTCAGATGTTTCGGGCAATACGCTCGCGATTGTCGGCGGCGCGATCATTCCGCTCACCGCGATGATCGGTTCTGCGGTTGATATGAGCCGCATCTACATGGCAAAAACGCGGCTGCAGCAGGCGTGCGATGCTGGGGCGCTCGTTGGCCGTCAGGTCGCGGGGGATCGCCCGATTACAGACTTTAACTCGTCAGACGCCAGAACGCAGGCCGACACCTATTTCTATTCAAACTTTGCTGATGATGTGAAAAACAGCGCGGGCCATGTGACACAGACTGGCATGTACGGATCGACCGAAGTCGGCGTCACCTATGTGCAAGATGCAAACGCAAATGTGAACGGCGTTGCAACGGCGACCCTGCCGATGACGATCACCAAAGTTATCGGCCAGCAGCAAAAAGTCATCAACGTGACGTGCAACGCAGAGCTCAACCTTTCAAACACAGACATTATGTTCGTGCTCGATACGACGGGGTCTATGGCGTGCAATCCACAAGGCAATTCATGCAATAGTGGCAATGGCTCAAAAATTGTCGGCTTGCGGGCTGCTGCGAAAGATTTCTACGCAGAACTCGCGCCCACGGTGCAAACAAACTCGCAAATTCGCTATGGCTTTGTGCCTTATTCGATGAACGTCAATGTTGGCGGTCTCCTGAAGGCGGCGGACCCAAGTTGGTTGCGGCATGATTGGACGTATCAGACGCGCGAATGGCAAGGCCTTGTCCGCACCGCGACGGCCTGGGGCACGCCTGTTGTGACGGTCGGCAACGCAACAGTTAAAAATAACTCTGCCAACTGGTACGCGACGAGCAGCGCGCCGAGCGGCTATTTGGCGCAGCCCGTCAAATCCAACCAAACACAGTGCGAATCGGCAACAACAACGCCGCATCCAGCGTCGATCGGGCCCGTGCAGGTTGGCGCGACAGCGATTTCAGGCCTGAATACCGTGATCAACCCGACAACGGGCGTGAAAACAGAAACTTTTACCCAAACGGCCAATTTCCAGATATCAGATTTCACCTATTATTGGGTCACCACGGGTTCGGGCAAAAAGAAGACGACGGTGTGCCAGCTCTATCGGCGTGACCGCACCTATGTGCAGTCCAACCCGATTACGAAAGTCTACCCTGTATCGACGTGGAGCGAGGCACCTGCCATTGGGAAATGGATCTACCGCAACGCGGATGTCAATGTCGCCGCCTACATCAATACCTACGGCACAAACAACACGGTGAGCACCACAACAGGGCAATCAGGCTCAGGCACCGGCGGGCAAACGGTCAACTCGCGCTGGGCGGGCTGTATTGAAGAGCGCGATACCGTGCCCGACAGCAGTTTCAGCGTTGATCCGCCAAGCGGCGCGTTTGATTTGAACATCGATCTTATTCCAGACAGTGATGCGACGCGGTGGCGGCCTTCCTGGCCTGAAATCGAGTATCTGCGGGCTGGCGACGCCACGGAAGCCAAAACACCTTCTGAGGCGAACAACGGAACCTATGCGAAGGCGGCGTCTGAGTGCCCCGTCCCCGCGCAGCGCATGACCGAGATGGATTCCTCTGAATTTGATACCTATCTCAATAGCCTTCAAGCACGCGGCAACACCTATCATGACTTTGGCATGATCTGGGGCACGCGCTTGATTTCGCCAACGGGCTTGTTTGCGGCGGACAATGCCGAAACCAACGAAGGTCTGCCGATATCCCGCCATATCATCTTCATGACCGACGGTGAATTGGTGCCCGTAGCCAATGGCTATTCGATGTACGGCGTGGAAAAGCTTGATAAGCGGATCACCGGCTTGGCAGGCACAAACGCGCAATTCGACCGCCATGAACAGCGCTTCAACGCCGTGTGTGATTATGCGCGCCAGCGCCTCGGCATCACCGTGTGGGTAATCGGCTTTGGCACCACCTTGTCGGATGCGATGTACCGCTGCGCTGGGGATGATCCAAATGCGCCTGCCGCGGCCATCCATACCTTCAGTGCTGACAATGACGATGAATTGCGCGCCCACTTCAAGCGCATTGCTTCAAACATTGCTGCCCTGCGGATCGGCCAATAATCATGGCGCGCGCACCCTTTGCGAAAGTGGCCAATCGCCTGATCCCCGATACCAACGGGATGGCTGCGATTGAATTTGCCATGATTTTGCCGCCGTTCCTCATGCTCTTAATGGGGGCCTTTGATATGGGGCATGAGCTGTATGTTCGCTCTGCGCTTCAGGGTGAAGTGCAAAAGGCGGCACGCGACTCCGGCTTGCAGACGGGCAGCGGAAGTGCGCAGCAAGTCTCCATTGATACGCGGGTGCGCAATACAGCGTTTCGCCTTGTTCGCGCGCCGGGTGGCCGCTCGCTGGTTATCACGCGGCGCGCCTTCACCAATTTTGGCGACATTGGCCGGATGGAAGACTTTACCGATTCTGACGGCGATAACATTTGCGATCTCGGCGAGCCGTTCGAGGATTTGAACGGCAATGCGACGTGGGATGAAAAGGGTGTTGACGGACAAGGCGGCGCGCGCGCGGCTGTGCTCTTCAAAGCAACGCTCACCTATCCGCGCATGTTCCCCACTTACAAGTTGATGGGCTTTTCGCGGAACGTAAAAATTGTCGCTGAAACTGTTTTGCGGAACCAGCCGTATAACGCCACGCTTTACAATCAGGTTCCCGTAGCTGGAAACTGCGCGCCGGGAGACATTTAATGATAAAAACCAACCCCCTGTCAGGCCTCAAAAACTTCGCGGCGCGGCTGCGTGATAATAACAGCGGGATCGCCTTGATCGAGTTTGCATTTTCGCTTCCGGTTTTGATGGCGCTCGGCGTCACGGGCACTGATACCGCCATGTTTGTGCAGAAAACGCAGATGGTCAGCCAGATCGCGCTGACCATCGCGGATAACGCCTCGCGCATCGGCGAAAATAGCGTTTTGCAGGTCAAAGAAGTGCTTGAAACCGATATTGTGGACATCATGGATGGCGCAATCAAGCAGTCTGCTGATCCTGACTTTCTCGATCGTTCGCGCATTTTTCTGTCGAGCGTCGAATATGATCCCGCCGACAATGTGCCCTATATTCATTGGCAGCGGTGTGACGGCACCAAGGATTTGGTCGACGTAAAATCAGGCCATACCAAAACCTTTGTGTCGCATTACGGCAAACAAGGCGATGGTCTAAACAACAACAGCTTGGCCAATGGAATCGGCCCGGCTGGGCGGACCGTGAAGCCCGTTCCGGGTCGTGCTTTGATGTACGTTGAGGTGCAATATGACTATCAGTCGCTATTCGGGCTCAATCCGTTCATCGATCGGTCTATTTCATCAACGGCGGCCATGAACGTTCGCGAAATCCGCAGCCTGACAATGCCAATCCAGCGTAATCCGGGCGAAACCGTGCTCGATGATTGCCTCTAACGCGCGGTGACAATCGATTGGACGGCTTTGACCACGGACTCCACTGAAACAAGCGCGATCTTTTCCAGATTAGCCGCATAGGGCAGCGGCACATCGACGTTTGTCACGCGCAAAACTGGCGCATCGAGATCATCAAAGCCCTTTTCCATCGCCAGCGCCATAATTTCGCTTGCGATGGAGCATGTCGGCCAGCCTTCTTCGACAACGACCAAGCGGTTGGTGCGCTTGAGGCTTTCGAGCACTGCCGCGTCATCAAGCGGGCGCAACGTGCGCAGATCGATCACTTCGGCATCAATCCCGTCAGCCGCGAGTATTTCAGCCGCCTCTAACGCGAGCCCAACACCGATCGAATAGCTGACGAGCGTGACGTCCGTTCCCGCGCGCATCGTTCGCGCTTTGCCGATGGGGACCATATGCCCCTCAGGCGGCGCTTCAAAACTGCGTCCGTAAATCAACTCATTTTCGAGGAACACGACCGGATCTTGGCTTTGGATTGCCGCGCGGAGCAAGCCGTGCGCGTCCGCCGCGTCATAGGGGGCGATAACGACGAGGCCGGGTACGCTGGCATACCACGGAGCGTAATTCTGGCTATGCTGCGCGCCGACCCGCGAGGCGGCACCATTAGGCCCGCGAAACACGATGGGGCAGCGCATCTGGCCGCCCGACATATAGTTGGTTTTCGCCGCAGAATTGATAATATGATCAATCGCCTGCATGGCGAAATTAAACGTCATGAATTCGATGATCGGGCGGAGACCGCCCATCGCCGCTCCCGTGCCAATCCCAGCAAAGCCGTACTCGGTAATCGGGGTGTCAATGACGCGCTTGGCGCCAAATTCTTCGAGGAGACCTTGGGTGACTTTATAGGCCCCCTGATATTCGGCGACCTCTTCTCCCATCACAAAAACGCGCGGATCGGCCCGCATTTCCATCGCCATGGCATCGCGCAGCGCCTCTCGCACGGTGATTTTATCACCCGCAGCCGCTGCAGCGACCTTTGGTGCTTCGACGACGACGGTTTCAGCAGGGCGCGCGGCGGGCGAAGGGCTTTGGGACTCCGCACTGGGAGCAGCGGCAATGTCAGCCGCGGTCTTGGGGGACGTTGAAACATCCTCGCCCTCTTCGCTGATCATTGCGATG
>JBEGTP010000122.1:0-6584 GCA_041179365.1 Pseudomonadota bacterium | reverse complement strand
ATGTAGCCGCCCCGCGTTTCGATGTTTTCGCTCTGGCCGTACGATCCATGAACATCCCAATCGATGCTTTCTGAAATCGCACCGCGCGCGCCGATTTTATAATCGAACACGGTGGTTTCATAGTCACTTGTCCGCGGACCCGTTTCAGTGAAGCGGCGACGAAGCACGGTCGAGAATTCGCGGTAATTCGGGTCAGCCTTGCTAGTAGCCAAGCGTGCTGCCGCGCATTCTGCTGCGCTGATCGTCTGGATGCCAGCAACACTTGGATTGAAGTCATTCGCTGCGCAGAATTGGTTTGCTGCACCCAAAGGCAGATAAGGATTGCTCACAGGGATGATGACCGATGACGCGAACACGCCTGATGGTGCGATGATCGTCTTCACCGAGTTCTTGGAGAACAAGCCGCGTGAATAAATTTCAACGTTGTCGCTCACTTCATACCGCGCCGACGCGTACATATTGTAGCGTGTGAAAGGGGTGTGGAAGATATTGTATGGGTTAAAGTTGAACGCGTTGAAGCCGCTTTGCAGCAAGCCCGTCGCTGGGTTGATCTGGCGGTTAACGGCACCAAGCGTGAAGCGCGACGGCGTCGTCGTGCCCGATCCGCCCAATGTACCTGTAAACGAATCATAGTTATTGACCGAGAAATCACGGTCGCCCTGATAGACAGGGTCTGAATTTTGATAGCCAACGCTCAAAACGGCATTACCGCGACCATCATCAAAATTTGCGCCGATCGTGAGATCGGTCCGGAGCGCGTTGCCGTCGCCCTTTTGGTTGACCGCTTCGGTTGCCGAGAATTCAACACCGGCGAAATCGCGCTTGGTGACGAAGTTCACAACACCAGCAATAGCGTCTGCGCCATATGTGGTCACAGCGCCGCCGGTCAACACATCAACCCGGTCAACGAGCGCAAGTGGCACGTTGTTCAGATCGAAAACGCCGCGCAGGCCTGATGGAGCGATACGATCACCATCGAGCAGCGCAATGTTGCGGTTTGAGCCGAGGCCGCGAAGATCGACGTAAGATGCGCCGCCGTTGCCGTTGTTAACAGCCGAACCAATGTTTGGAACAACGCCAGGAATTTCGCGCAGCACTTCTTCAGCCACGTTGCTCTGCCGCAGTTCCATTTCATCAGCGGTCGTCGCGAGCACAGGCGTTGACTGTGTCAGGTTCGGATCCTTGATCAGCGAGCCGGTGACGACGATTTCTTCGGTCTTCGCTTCATCAGCTGGTGCTGCATTGTCTTGCGCAAGCGCTGGCGTTGAGATCAGCGCGAGGCCGATCGCGAACGAGGCTGCGCTTGAGCGCAGTCGCACGGAATTTGAGTTAAAAGATGTTTTCACAATATGATCCTTTGCATAAATCAAAAAGCCCTAAAGCACCCGCTATGGCATTTTGTTCCCCCTCGATGGCGCTTAAACCATCGACGAATGCACCCAATTGCGCCGTCTCTTGGATGCTGTAAAGTGTCTGCAATAACGTGTTAGACAAATAGCTTGCCCCGTGTAACATTTCTGCAACACCGGTTAAATCGGCGGCAAAAGGGGCCGGATGCATTTTTTGGATAGCTTTGGAGGGTTTCGTGAAACAAAGTGTCGCTTGGATCGTCGCATCCTTTATCTTGTGCACGTCTGCGGTGCGTGGGGGCCCGCCTGAGCCCTCGGCCTCAGCCCGGCCTCCGCTCTTTGCAAAGCTCATCGAATGCCGATCGATCAAGGAGGATGCGGCGCGGCTTGCCTGTTATGATGCGCAGACGGCGGCGCTCGATGAAGCCGAGCGCAAAAATGAAGTGATGGTGGTTGATCGCCAGCAGATCAAAAAGGCCAAGCGCGGTCTCTTTGGCTTGGCCCTGCCGAGCATTGGCGGGCTTTTTGGCAAGGATAATGAGCAATCCGCCGCTGAGGAACAGCTCGATTCAATAGACTCGACAATCACCGGACTTGGTTCAACCCAATCGAGCAAGCTCATTTTCACGATAGAGGGCGGCGCACGCTGGGTCCAAACCGACTCAACGAGCATCCGGACGCCTAAGGTGGGTCAGCCTGTCAAAATCAAGAAGGCCGCGATGGGCAGTTATTTCGCGGTCATCAACGGCCAGCGCACAATGCGGGTGCGGCGCGAAAATTAGGCCTCAAATCCGAAGCGCTCTATCCAAGGCTGCAGGATCGGCAGAATGGGCGCGAGATGGTCGCGGTAGCGCTCCCACTGCCGCGTGCCATCATACAAGCCTTTACGAACTTGTCCTGCGCTCGCGGTGGACACGCCGCGCGCCTTTGCCGTCCGGCTAAAGTCCCGCAGCGTCGGAGACCAAGTGAGGCCGAGAAAGGCGCACATAGCCTGTGTCTCGCCATCGAAATCGCGGACGAGCCCGTCATAGTGCACAACATGCGTGTTGAGGTTGAATGTTTCGAGCGCGGCTTCAGTTAGTCGCATCAGCGCATCATAGTGACGCGCCGTCGATTCGAGTGTGGTAAATTCGAGCGCCGCAGAGGTGAGCGCAAAATTCGTGTGAAAGCAGCTCCACACCACGTCGCGCGGATCACGGCGCATGATCAAGATTTTGGCATCAGGAAAGAGCCGCGCAATGAGCGGCAGTCGCGTGCCCTTAAGCGGGTCCATATCGACAAAGACTCTACCTGCAACCTCTGCCCCGCTTTCCGCAACCTTATCCCAATAGGCCTGTCGCAGTGGGTCGATGGCGGTTTCAGGGAGAGCGGCCATACGGGTCAGCCCGTCGGGCGCGGCAAGACACTGCGCGTCCGCAGCGGCCAACGTAGGGCGCTCTTCCAAAGCTGAAACATCGCTAAGCGAAGCCAGGATGTTTTCCACCATCGTCGTGCCAGACCGGGGATAACCGAGCAGAAAGATATGCGTGGCAGCAGCATTGTGGGGTGGTGTGACCCTGCTTGGCATCCACGCGGAAACATCCATGCTAGGAATTTGGGCGCCAATCGCCTCGATAAAAGCGCGGTGCGAGTCTCGGCCCGCAAAACGGCGCGCGTGGATCGCCGCGAAATCAGCCTTGGCATTGGCATAGGCCGCAAAGGCCTCGTCCGTTTTCTCCAGCTTATTAAGCGCGTCAGCCAGCAGGCCAAGCGCGAGTGCGCGGTCAGCCGACGGTTGATCTAGGCGCGCAACCACGGGCGTCAGCAAAGTCTCAGCCGCTGCCCAGTTCCCGCTCTCAATCTCCATCGTCGCCAAGGCGCAACTGGCAATGAGATTTCCCGGATCAAGCGTCAGCGCCTTTTTGGCATAATCGCGACCCTGTGTACTATCGCCGTTTCGCGCCGCGAGGGAGGCGAGGCCGGCAAAGGCAGCGGCGTTGCGGGGGTCAAGCAAAGCGGTGCGCTCATAGCACGCGCGCGCGGCGTCCATTGAGCCCCCTGCTGCCAGAACAAAGCCGCGCTCAAGCCAAGCATCCGCATAATCAGGCTTGGCTTCAATTGCCGCATCACAGTGGAGAACCGCGTCACGCAATCTGCCCTGCTGACGAAAGACCGCGCCCATCGTCAACAAAATCTCAGGATGACGCGGGCTGAGACCAAGCCCATGGGAGAGCCGCGCCAACGCACCATCAAAGTCACCTTGCTGCGCGCAGTGCCAGCCTAGGATCAAGTAGTTACGCGGGTCGCTCGATCCGCGCGCAGCGGCTGACTCGGCCTGACTAACCGCAAGTGTGAAATCGACGGACATGATCGGCGCATTTCCTCGCCAGACATCAACCTTGTCAAGCACGCGTTTTCAATGGAACCCACTACCGTCAATTGCCCCTGCTAGACGCGGCGCACCAATCGCTTTATCAAGCGAGCGTCCGAGTATCGATTTTTATTGGGGATTGTCCAAATGAAACGAAGCGTATTGAAAATGAGTGCAATGCTTTTGGTAGCGTCCGTAGTTGCAAGCGGCGCTTGCGGCAAAGAAGCGAAAAAGCCTACCGGGAAGACGGTTGCGAATGATCCGAACAAGCTGATTTGCCGGAAATATCCGGTCACCGGTTCGCTCGTAGCGACAACCAAGGTTTGCCACACGCGCGCCGAATGGTCCCATCTTTCCGATCAAGCTCGCCGCGATACAGAGCAGTTGCAAGACCCTAAAAACGGTACAGTTAGCCAATAGACTTGCCGTGGGTTTGCTTTAGGTGCGCCTCACCCCCATCACTCACGCACATTAAGGACGCTGGTGAACACACCCTTTCAACTCTTTGATGATTGGTTTGCCGAAGCGCAAAGCCGCGAACTTAACGATCCCAATGCCATGGCGCTTGCCACGGTAGACGCAAGCAGAGCGCCGCATGCGCGAATGGTGTTGCTGAAGGGGCACGGGCCTGACGGTTTTGTCTTTTACACCAATAAAGAGAGCGACAAAGCGCAGCAGCTCGCCGCGCGCGCCAAGGCCGCACTCCTTTTTCACTGGAAGTCGGTGCGGCGGCAAATCCGTATTGAAGGCGACATCGTTCTGGCGAGCGAATCCGAATCTGACGCCTATTTCGCCAGTCGAGGGCGCGATTCGCAACTCGGGGCCTGGGCTTCAGACCAATCACGCCCGCTGGATAGCCGCGACACGTTTGTTGCGCGCTTTGCTGCGATGGAAGCGCAGTTTGCCGGAGCCCCAGTGCCGCGCCCCCCGCATTGGGGTGGCTATTGCGTGAAGCCCGTTCGCTTTGAATTCTGGCAAGATCGCGAACACCGCCTGCATGAACGCCGGATATTTGTGCAAGACGGCGCGCAGTGGCGTGAAAGCCTGTTATATCCATGAGCGAAATCCACACGACTGCGGCTTCACAAGAGCTTAATACGCACGATCATGATGCGCATCACGGCCATGCCCATATGCGCGGTTCGCTCACGCAACGCGCCGCTCTCGCATCGGTTTCAATGGCCCTCTTCCTTTTGATCCTCAAGATTTGGGCCGCCTGGCAAACAGACTCGGTTTCAATGCTCGGTTCATTAGCCGATACCGGCCTTGATATCGTCGCGTCGGTCGTCACCTTGTTTAGCGTGCGCCTTGCCGCGCAACCTGCTGATGGCAATCACAGCTTTGGCCACGGTAAAGCAGAAGCGCTCGCCGCTCTCTTTCAAACCATGCTCATCATTGCGTCTGCTTTGGCCATAGGCTGGCGTGGGATCAGTCATTTCGGCGTTGACGCGCCACCAACGCATCCGCAGCTGGGAATTTCAGTTTCGCTTGTGGCGATTGCGATGACCTTTGTTTTAATCCGCTACCAAAAGTCAGTTGTAAAGCGCACCGGGTCGATCGCAATCCATGCTGATCACGTCCATTATGCGAGTGACTTACTGCTGAACGCTTCAGTGATCGCCGCACTCGTGCTTGATAGCATGCTGCATGTGCACGGGGCTGATCCGCTCTTCGGCGTCGCCATCGCGGGCTGGCTCATCTGGCATGCGCGCGACGTGGCGGCCACAGCGATTGACCAATTGATGGACAAGGAATGGCCACCTGAAAAAAGAGAGCGCTTTTTGGTGGTGGCCCAAGGTCATCCCGAACTCCGCGGCATCCATGATTTGCGCACGCGCTCATCAGGCGCGCATGATTTTGTCCAGTTCCATGTCTGGGTTGATCCTCTGATGACGGTGCTTGAAGCGCACCGCGTCATGGACGAAGTTGAAGCAAAACTCATGGCGGAATTCCCTGGCACGGAGGTTCTCATCCATCCCGATCCAGAGGGTCACCGTGATGACTCGGCGCACAACCATAATGAGCTTGCCTGAGACCTGCCGCACGCGCGGCGGCATGAATCCAAAGCGTTAAACGTCCAAATTGGCGACGTTCAGCGCGTTTTGCTGGATGAATTCTCGGCGAGGCTCCACAACGTCACCCATCAGCTGCGTAAAAATTTCATCGGCTTTGTCGGCATGATCGACTTGCACCCGCAGAAGCGATCGATTGTCTGGATCTAGCGTGGTTTCCCAGAGCTGATCGGCGTTCATTTCGCCCAGCCCCTTATAGCGCTGGATCGACATTCCCTTGCGCCCAGCGGCGAGAATCGCGTCTAGCAGCTCAGACGGACGCGACACGTGAATGCCCTTGCCTGTCTGACCTACAGTTACCGGGACGTCTTCATTCTCTTCGGGCACATCGGCGGCGGGCACACTGCCTTTCGCCACCGCGACGAGACGTGAAGCCGTTGCATAATTTTCAACGACCTCCTCGACCAATTGGTGCAAGCGGCGCGCTTCTTGGCTGGTCAGGAAGTTTGCGTCGATGATGTGATGATCCGTCACGCCGCGCCATACGCGTTGCAAATGATAGCCCCCATCCTCACTGACTCCGCCTTGCCAAGCCCCTTCCGTATCCGCCTGCGTAAGCCATGCGGCAACGCGATCAATCGCCGCCAGCCGCTGCCCGGGCTCAAGCGCGGGATCAAGCGCGCCTTTTAGGGCGAGTCCTTCAATGAGCGACGAGTCATAGCGACGCGGCACATATTGCATCAGACTCCGCATCTTACGAGCATGATTGACCAACGATTTGAGATCATTGCCCGCTCTTGCGCCCTGCGCTGTTTCCAGAACCATGGCGTTAGACCCTGAATCCACAAGATAATCATCAAGTGCATTATTGTC
>JBEGTP010000121.1:0-4167 GCA_041179365.1 Pseudomonadota bacterium | reverse complement strand
CGATAAGACGATCCTTGGCGGGAAGGGTGCGAACCTCGACGGGATGGCCTCCATTGGCCTGCCAGTGCCGCCTGGCTTCACTATCTCAACGCCGATGTGCTCCGCTTACTATGAGAATGGTGAAACATTCCCTGACGGTCTAACAGCGCAGGTGATTGAAGGGCTCGCGCATATCGAAGGCGTGACGGGCAAGCGCTTTGGTGATGCGGCGGACCCTTTGCTCGTCTCGGTCCGTTCCGGCGCGCGTGTGTCGATGCCTGGCATGATGGATACCGTACTTAACCTCGGGCTCAATGATGTGACGGTCGAAGGCCTTGCTACCACGTCGGGCGATGCGCGCTTCGCATGGGACAGCTATCGCCGTTTCATCCAGATGTATGCCGATGTGGTTCTGGAGCTGGATCACGGCGCCTTTGAGGAAGCGCTGGAGATCGCTAAGGAAGATAAGGGCTATTACCTCGACACCGAACTCAGCACCGATGATCTGCGCGCGCTGGTCGGTGAATATAAGCGGCTGGTCGAGGCCGAATGGGGCAAGCCTTTCCCGCAAGATGTCCAGGATCAGTTATGGGGCGCGGTGGGCGCGGTGTTTGGATCATGGCAGTCTGAACGCGCCAAGGTCTACCGCCGCATTAACGCTATCCCCGGCGATTGGGGCACGGCCGTCAACGTGCAAGCGATGGTGTTTGGCAATATGGGCGAAACATCGGCGACGGGCGTGGCGTTCACGCGCGATCCGGCGACGGGTGAGAATGTGTATTACGGCGAATTCTTGATCAACGCGCAAGGCGAGGACGTTGTCGCGGGCATCCGCACGCCGCAATATCTGACGCACGCGGCGCGCGAGCGGGCCAACGCCAAGCCGCTTAGCATGGAAGAGGCCATGCCTACCGTCTATGCCGAACTCGCGAGCGTATTTGCCATCCTTGAAACGCACTACCGCGACATGCAGGATATTGAATTCACGGTTGAACGTGGCAAACTTTGGATGCTGCAAACACGCGCGGGCAAGCGCACGGCAAAGGCGGCGCTTAAGATTGCAGTCGATATGGCGAATGAAGGTCTAATCACCACCGACGAAGCCGTCGCGCGGGTTGATCCAGCAGCGCTCGATCAATTGCTCCACCCCACGCTCGATCCCAAAGCGCCGCGCGACGTGCTTACCAAGGGCTTGCCCGCTTCTCCGGGTGCGGCTTCCGGCAAAATTGTGTTCGACGCTGATACGGCCGAAAAATATGCAGAGCGCGGCGATAGCGTCATCCTCGTGCGCGTTGAAACCTCGCCCGAAGATATTCACGGTATGCATGCGGCCAAAGGTATCCTCACAGCGCGCGGCGGAATGACTAGCCATGCCGCAGTCGTTGCACGCGGCATGGGCCGACCTTGTGTTTCGGGCGCAGGCGCACTGGTCATTGATGCGAAGGCCAAGCGGCTGCGGATTGGCACGCGGGAGTTGGTTGAGGGCGACATTCTGACGCTCGACGGTGCTTCGGGCGAGGTCATGGCGGGCGCTGTGCCGACTGTTCAGCCCGAGCTTGCGGGCGATTTCGGCACGCTCATGGTTTGGGCCGATAAAATCCGCCGTATGAAGGTCCGCGCGAATGCAGAAACGCCGCACGATGCAAGGGTTGCACGTGATTTTGGTGCTGAAGGCATTGGCTTGTGCCGCACTGAGCACATGTTTTTTGATGCCGCGCGGATTACAGCGGTGCGCGAGATGATTTTGGCAGAGGATGAGGCAGGTCGCCGGATCGCACTCGCCAAGTTGCTGCCCGAGCAGCGGCGCGATTTTACCGCGATATTTGAGGTTATGGCGGGGCTGCCCGTCACGATCCGACTGCTCGATCCGCCGCTGCACGAATTTCTGCCGCACGAGGAGGCTGAGTTCGCCGATGTCGCGGCGGCGGCAGGCATTGGCATTGAAACACTCAAGCGCCGCGCGGCGGAGCTTCACGAGGTTAACCCCATGCTTGGGCATCGCGGCTGCCGTTTGGGAGTAACCTATCCCGAAATATATGAAATGCAGGCCCGTGCGATTTTTGAGGCGGCGTGCGATCTGGAGATTTCGCCGATCCCCGAGGTGATGGTCCCACTGGTCGCGACACGCAAAGAACTTGAGCTCATGAAGGCGGTCATCGACACGACGGCAGAAGCGGTGTTTGCTGAACGCGGGAAACGGATCGATTATCTTGTCGGGACGATGATTGAGCTGCCGCGCGCAGCCTTGAAAGCAGGCGAAATTGCAGAAGTTGGTGCGTTCTTTAGCTTTGGTACGAACGATTTGACGCAAACCACCTTAGGGGTATCGCGCGATGATGCCGCGCGTTTCCTGACGCATTATGTTGACAAGGGTATTTATGAGCGCGATCCGTTCGTTACGCTTGATATCGACGGCGTCGGAGAGCTTATTGCGCTGGCGGCGGAACGAGGCCGCGCCGTGCGGCCGGACATAAAGCTTGGCATTTGCGGCGAACATGGCGGCGATCCGGCATCGATTGCGTTTTGCGAAAGCATCGCACTCGACTATGTCAGTGCCTCACCTTACCGTGTTCCAATCGCCAGATTGGCGGCGGCGCAGGCTTCGCTCAAACTCTAAACCGATACGCCGCAGGCCGCGCCACCCATTGGTGCACAAGCCTACGGCGTCCCCCGGTTACTTCTTGACGAGGTTGTCGCTGATCGAGCAGGCCGCTGGCCCAAGGATCGCGATAAACAGAACAGGAAGAATGAAGAGAATGAGCGGGATCGTCATGATCGCGGGAAGGCGCGCAGCCTTTTCTTCTGCCCGCATCATGCGCTCGTTGCGGAATTCTGCCGAAAGAACGCGCAAGGCTGAGGCAAGTGGCGTCCCGTATTTTTCGGTCTGTATCATCGTCGTCACAACGCCTTTGACCGATTCAAGCGGAACGCGCGTGGCCAGATTTTCAAACGCAGTGCGCCGATCTGCCAAAAAGCTGAGTTCGATTGCCGTGAGCTGAAACTCGTCACCAAGTTCGGGGTATGGGCGTCCAAGTTCCTTGGATACGCGACCAAATGCCGCATCCACGGTAAGGCCAGCTTCGGCGCAAATGACGAGAAGATCGAGCGCGTCGGGCAGGCCTTTGCGGATGGCGTCCACGCGCTTTTTGATCCGATTATTCACAAAAACATCGGGTGCCTTGTAGCCACCAATCAAGGCTGCGCAGCAGGCTCCAGCCTTTTTCAGCGTCGAAAGGTCGGGCCAGAGGTTGAGAACATAGATGCACGTGACGGCGGTGAGCCCCAAAACGATGGGCAGCAAAAGGCGGCCAAAGATCACGGCAACGGCAAGATCCTTTGAGCGAATGCCGGCCTGCATCAGTTTGACCTGAGCATCCTTCAATTGCTCCTCCTGGAGCATCTTGAACGAGGAGAGGAAAACCTTGAGCTTGTCAGTCGTTTCGTTCTTTTGCGTCAATTTGGCGCGACGCTTTGAGGAAGACGCAACGATACCAGCCTTAAGCTGCTCGCGCCGCTCGTTCAGCGCTTTAACGCGCTTAGCCATCGGATCGCGCACTGTCAGTGCCGCATAGAGTGCGACAAGAACAGACATGATAGCGACCGACGCGAGCAGTGTCGCTGCCCATATAACGTCAATACCAAGAAGGGTAGGGGTTGATTGCATGATCTTTTGTCCGCCTTACCGTCTAAATTTCAAAGTCGATCATTTTGGCCATGATGAAGGCCCCAATGCCCATCCAGCACAGCCCGCCAAGACCCGCGATAATCAAGCGTTCGTCCGTGAAAAAGCCGCTCAGATAAATTGGGTTCATCATATAAACGAGCGAGAACACGATGAAGGGCAAGGACCCCACAATGTAGGCCGAGGCTTTACCTTCGGACGACATAGCCTTGATCTTGAGCTTCATTTGAGTTCGGCTCCGCAACACATTGGCCAAATTGGCGAGTGTTTCGGCCAGATTGCCGCCTGTTTCGCGCTGAATGGCGATCGTGATACAAAAGAACTGAAATTCTGGCGTGCCGAGGCGCGCTGCGGTTTCCAATAGGGCTTCATCCATTGTTTTGCCGATGCGGACCTTATCGGTAACCATCCGGAATTCCTCGCCAATTGGGCCAGGAACTTCAGTTGCCACAATGCCGATGGTTTCTGAAATCGGCAGACCTGACCTGAGACCGCGAACCATCAGC
>JBEGTP010000120.1:0-4135 GCA_041179365.1 Pseudomonadota bacterium | reverse complement strand
CGACAGCATCCGCCTGATCCAGCAGCCAAGGGGGCCTGTCTGGATCATCAATTTTCATGACAAGGGGATTTTCAGAGCGTCGGCGGACGATGGACGATGGATGGCCCCCGTAAGCCAAGCCGAAGCACGAGACCTTGCGACTGCGGCCTATCGCGGCCCCGCCAAGCTCATAAGCTTAAAAAACTTTTCGGCCGAACAAGCCCCTCTCGATTTGCGCAAGGCGCGGCCATCATGGCAGGCGGAATATAGTGACGGCACGCATCTCTATGTCGATGCCACAAGTGGCGAAGTCCTGGCGCTCCGCACACGGCAATGGCGGGCCTATGACTGGATGTGGGGTCTCCACATCATGGACTTGCAAACGCGCGAAGAAACGAGCCACGCGGTCCTCATCATATTTGCAGCGCTTGCGGCACTGGGCATGGTGCTGGCGCTGATCCAGCTGCCGCTCGCCGTCTGGCGCAAAAAGCGCTAGCCCCAAAGCCGTTCGCTCCTGAAGCGATGGTTTGCGGCCACGCGCCGATGATGCCATAGGGCGCGCATGAACGGGGCCCTGCCAAACACTCCCTTTGTCCTCCTAGACGATGCCCGCACGCACGGCGCGACGGCTGCGCGCCTTTACCGCGACCCCGTTGAGATCATTATGACCTCTAATCCGGCAGAAGTTGCCCCTCTCATTGCGCGCCTGAAATCTGGCAATTGGGCGGGCTTCATAAGCTATGAGGCGGGTCATGCGCTCGAACCGAAACTGCCGCCCGCAAAAACTGCGGCGCTGCCTCTCCTTTGGTTTGGGCGGTTTGCTGGCCATCTTGAAGTGGCCGCAGAGTCTGTTGCAGACTTGCTTCCCGATCCTGCAGGCGCGTGGGTTGGCACCCCCGCCCGAGCATTGATCACGCCGCCTATGACACCGCACTTGAGCAGGTTCAGGCGCTCATCGAGTCCGGCGACATCTATCAAGCCAACCTGACGTTCCAAGCGTCCATCGCGACACAAGGCCACCCCCTTGCCGTCTATGCCGGACTGCGCGCGCGCGCCAAAGCTGGCTATGGCGGGGTTGTCTGGACGGGAAGCGACTGGCTCCTTTCGCTTTCGCCTGAACTCTTCTTTGCACTCCATGACGGTAAAATCACGACCAAACCGATGAAAGGAACGGCCACGCGCCAGCGCGATCCGGCCGCAGACGCAGTCGCCGTGGAGACGCTCCGCACCGATCCCAAACAACGGGCTGAAAACCTGATGATCGTTGATTTGCTGCGGAATGACCTCTCGCGTGTGGCAGAAGCTGGCAGTGTGGCCGTGCCGCATCTCTTTACGGTTGAGACGTATCCGACAGTCCACCAAATGACGTCCACCGTCACCGCCCAGTTGCAGAGCGGGCTAGATGCCTCTGATGTGTTGCAGACGATTTTCCCCTGCGGATCGATTACAGGCGCGCCAAAAATTAGAGCGATGGAAGTGATCCACGGGGTCGAACCCGCACCGCGCGGTGCCTATACCGGAAGCATCGGGCGGGTTGATGCGGGCGGCGACGCGGCCTTCAATGTCGCCATTCGCACCCTCCATTTGCGCGCTGGCGGCAGTGTGGCGACGCTTGGTCTTGGCAGCGGCATTGTCGCCGACAGCCGTAAGGATGAGGAATGGTTGGAGTGCCACGCGAAGGGGCGCTTTGTTGCCGATCAAACACGCTTCGACTTGATTGAGACGATGCGCTTTGCGCCGGAAAGCGGCATCATGCTGCTCGAGCGCCACCTCGCGCGCTTGAAAGCCAGTGCTGAACTGCTCGACTTCGCCTTTGATCGCCACGCAGCGCGCAATGAGCTCCAGGCCGCGACGTTTCGGCTGACGTTACCGCGCCGTGTTCGGCTGTTGCTTTCGCGCACAGGGCAGATGGCGATTGAAATTACGGCGCTTCATCCAACACCCGACGGGCCGGTAAGCGTCGCACTCGCGCCGCTACCGGTGGATCCATCAGATTTCCGCCTGCGCCACAAAACCAGCAACCGACGCTTTTACGAAAGCACGCGCCTAGCAGCCGGCACGTTTGAGGTCGCGCTATTCGACGCCGATGGATTTCTCACCGAAGGCAGCTTTACGAATGTGTTCGTTAAGCGCAGCGGCGTATTGCTCACCCCGCCGCTCACGCGGGGGCTCTTGCCCGGTACATTCAGAGCCGAATTGATCGACCAAGGCTTGGCGGTGGAGGCAGACCTGCGCGCCGACGATCTTGGAGACGGTTTCTATGTCGGGAATGCGAGCCGCGGACTGCTCGCAGCGCAGCTTATTTGATTTTTGCGCGAAAGCGGATCGAAAAAGTCGAGTTCGATGCCATCACGCCTTGAGGTGCCCAGCTAATCCTTCGGACGGCCAAATTGTCTCCCGCTGCCGGGGCGGCGATGACGGCATTTGCGGCGGTGTAATAAGTAATGTTCGCGGGGCTTAGCGTGAGACCGCTCGTGCCGGGAATAAACTCATAATTGGCCGTCAAGGGCCCGGCATCATCCATATCGCCATTGAAAAAAGTCATCAATGCCGGGAGCGGATCATTGAGAATGATGGAATTGGCGTCGACCGGGCTGCTGTTCGTATTCGCTACCGTGAGCGTATAGTAGACGTATGAATCCGTGAGGTTAAAACGCGTAGGGTCAGTCAAATCGGTGATCATCGGTGTCGATGATTTGAGAACGGTGACATTGGGCATCGGGCACCAAGACACAGCACTCAATCCAAAGGCTTGTTGCCCTGTGACCGTTTCCCCCGTTTGCAATGGATAATTGCCGTAGCGAATTTGAACCGACGTCACAGGCTGGGCGAAGGTTGCGGTGATATTGCCCGTTGTGCTGTTGTTACCCGAAGCACCAATACCAAGGGCTTCAGCAGCACCGACAGCGAGCGGCGCTGCTTGGGCACCAAGCTTAGCTGATGACGAAGCATTGGTGTAGGGCCCGGTATTATTGGCCATGCTGAAGGGAGTGGTAATTGCAGGAACATAGGTTCCAGCAGCACTGATGCCGACAATTGAGATCCAATCGCGATATTGATTTACGACAAAATCAATATCGTGGAGGGTGAATGAAACATCCCTCACTGCGGTCGGGAAATTCAGCGTGGTCACGAGAACATTTGCGGCGGCTGAAATTGAGGCCGTCCGCGCCGCAAATATGCCCCCGATCACGAGTGCGTTGCCCGATCCGCCGTTGATTGCGGTTGAGATATTGGGCAGTGTACCGGCACTGATTACGGGATTGTGACCGGTAGGCGCTGTGAACTGAACCGAGAAATTCTGGTTCCCGAGCGCAGTGCTGGTCGCCGTGTAGCTATAGGTTGAGGCATAGCTTAAGTTGGCCGCGGCGGCCGAGGAAAAGCTGTAGCTATACTGATTTGCAGCCGAGCACGCCGCGTGCGCTTCGCTCGTCATGAGGGCAGCAATACCGCACGCAAGCCGCTTAAAACCCTTGAAGCTGGCGAATTTACTAACACATTGATCCATATCGGAGGAACTACCGCAAATGAATGAGCATTTCGTTAGCGATGTTTGCACGGAGTTTGAAGAAGGTTGCTGTTGAAAACCCACTTCACATGGCTTTCAGTGGCGACTACACAGCGCCGATGAGCACACGCACGACAACCACAAAGCACGATCCACTCATCGAAACAAAGGCCGATATGATTGCCTTTTTTTCTGACGGTGAAAAGCCCAAAGAGCGCTGGCGCATTGGCACCGAACATGAGAAATTTGTCTACCGCACCGCCGACCACCGGGCCCCGTCTTACAGCGAAGTCGGCGGCATTCGCGATTTGCTGATGGCGCTCACGCGCTATGGTTGGGAACCCGTTTATGAAGGTGAAAATGTTATCGCGCTCTCGGGCGCGGATGGAACCGTTAGTCTTGAACCAGCCGGGCAGCTCGAACTCTCGGGCGCGGCAGTGCAAACCCTGCATCAGACCTGCGCAGAGACAGGGCGTCACCTGAAGCAAGTTAAGGAAGTGGGCGCAGAGCTAGGATTGGGTTTTCTGGGGCTCGGCATGTGGCCAGACAAAACGCGCGCTGAATTGCCAATCATGCCCAAAGGCCGCTACGCAATCATGCTCAACCATATGCCGCGCGTTGGCGGCATGGGGCTCGACATGATGCTGC
>JBEGTP010000119.1:0-3841 GCA_041179365.1 Pseudomonadota bacterium | reverse complement strand
TGCTTGGACACTTGGCATTGCCTCGCTTCTGCTCGCTGCAACTTATGTGATTCTACCGCGTATCATCTTTGGCTCGGCTTATGCCGATATGCGGCTGACGCCCTATATGCTGGCCATTGCCGTGCTGGCAGTGGGCGTGAAGCCCAGCGCGGGTCACACGCTTCGTCAGGCGCTGGCGCTACTCGCGCTGCTTTTTTTCGGCGCGCGGGTTGGGGCGACGACGATCAGTTTTGCACACTATCACAGCCGACATATGGCTGCCCTTGGCGCCCTCGAACACATTCCGCGCGGTGCGCGCGTCGTGAGCTTTATTGGCATGCGCTGTGACAATAATTGGTCGACCGCGCGCCTGGGCCATATTCCAGCCCTCGCAATCGTAAGGCGCGAGGCCTTCTCCAACGATCAATGGGGACTAGCTGGGGCGCAGCTTCTGACGATCAAAAAAACTGATGCTCCTGGGTTTGTAGAAGACCCGAGCCAATTGGTGACGGGCCCGGAGTGTCAGCATCCGCAGTGGCGTACGCTCAATGCTGCCCTTGACGCTGTCCCGCGCCGCGCGTTTGACTATCTCTGGCTGATGGATCCACCGACATTTGATCACGCCAAGCTTGCGGGGCTGACCCCCATTTGGTCTCAAGGCGCTGATACGCTCTACAAGATTAACCCTTAGCCAAACAGGACTGGACGCAAGATGGTGTTTGGCCCTACCGAATATATATGATGCGTCCTGCCCTCTCGATCATTGTGCCGTGTTTCAACGAGCAAGACTGTTTGCCTGAGCTCCACCGCCGCGTCAGCGCGGTCGCGCAGACCCAGTGTGGGCAAAATTATGAGCTCATCCTGATCAATGATGGTTCCAAAGATAAAACTTGGCAGATCATGCAGAAGATTGCGGCGGCTGACCCCTGTGTCGTTGGTGTCAATCTTTCGCGCAACCACGGCCATCAACTTGCCCTGACGGCGGGGCTCGATCTCTCAAGTGGGGCTTATATCCTCATTCTGGATGCGGACCTGCAGGATCCGCCCGAGCTGCTTTCGAACATGATGACTGAAATGAAGGCACAGCACGCCGATGTTGTCTATGCCGTTCGGCGCGCACGCTCGGGGGAGACGGCTGGTAAAAAGGCGACCGCTGCACTCTTCTACCGCCTTCTCGCGCGACTTACTGACACGGAGATTCCGCTTGACGCTGGAGATTTTCGTCTCATGAGCCGCCGTGCACTCGATGCCCTTCTCGCAATGCCCGAGCAAGCACGCTTTATTCGCGGGATGGTTGCGTGGATTGGTTTTAAGCAGGTTCCCATTGGCTATGACCGCGCCGAGCGGCTCGCCGGTGAAACCAAATACCCCTTCACCAAAATGGTCAGGCTTGCGCTTGATGCGATTACGGGGTTTTCAACCGCACCGCTGCGTCTCGCAAGCCTTGTCGGCCTCGGCCTTGTTGGCTTTTCGTTGCTGATCCTTGGCTATATCTTGATTGGGTGGTTTCGCGGCGAAACCGTACCCGGCTGGACTTCGTTGATGCTTGTGATCGTCATGCTCGGCGCAGCCCAGATGTTTGTGCTGGGGATGATTGGCGAATATCTTGGGCGGCTCTATATGGAGGCCAAAAGGCGACCCCTCTATTTGGTGGCCGACGTGGTTGGCCCCGCGCGCGGGCACCCCCGGCTAGGGCATTATGCGATAGAAGCAATCGCGACGAGTGATAGCCCCGGTGGCAATGGTAATCGACCGACGACATGAGCCTCAAGGCCAAAAATGGCTTCAAAGCTAGTATTGATGAGCCGGGGAGGCATGGCGTCATCTCTTCCTTCTTTGTTCGTCATTTGCGCGATGAACCGCTGGATGATCGCTGCGGGAAAGAGCAGCGCATTGAGCGGGCTGAACACTTCTATCTTGAAGCCCGCGCGCTCTAATACAGAGCGCAGGGTTTTCTTTGTGTAGCGACGATAATGGTGGTTTGCGACGTCATGTCCGCTCCACATCCATGGATGCGCGGGGACAGTGAGCAGAATTGCTCCGCTTGGCTTGAGCCGCTCACCAATGGCCTGAAGGGCGGCTAAATCATCCTCAATATGCTCGAGCACATCGAGCAAAGCGATGAGGTCATAGTGATCGTCCGGCACGCCGGCGAGCGCGGGGAGTGGCGCAGACCCGACCGCGCGCCCGAGGCGCGCTTCGGCAAGAACACGCGTCGCTGGATCAACTTCAATCGCGTCGACGGTGCCGAAGGCTTCGAGCATTGCCAAATTATGCCCTGTTCCGCAGCCAATTTCGAGAATTTTGGCATCGCGCGGAAGGCTGATCCGACGCCCGATGAGCGCGCTTAAAACCTTGCGCCGCGCGCGGTACCACCAGTGACGCGTATCATGCTCTGCCATGCGGTCATAAAGGATACGGTCCATCGGGGCTTACCGAAAAACCCAAAGGCGGTTGACGATGAAAATGATAACAGGCGTGATAAACACCATCGGCACGATGCCCCATTCTACCGGGCCATGCATCGGCCCCGTCGCGATCCACACAAAGAGAGAATTAAGGGCATAGCTGAGCAGAGAGCCCGCCAAAAAACGCGTTGTGGTGCCAACAACATCGTCGCGGCTCCCGTGATCTTTGAAACTAAAGCGGCTATGCAGACCGTAGCCAATCGTCACAGCGACAAGATAGGCGACGAGGGTCGCTAGGAGCGGCGCATAGCCTCCTTTGCTCGCCACGACCCAGTAAACGCCGACGCCAACCAGCGTAACAAATCCGCCCGTTACGCCGTAGCGCACAAATTGCAGCAGAAGGGCTTTGTTGCTCATCAGGAGCGATTTGAGGGTCTGGGTCATTGCCATGGCTTGTGATTTACCCGATTGGCTCTAATTGATCGCAGAGGCGAGGGAAAGGGACGCGATGCAAAAACTTGGCGATGGCAAAAGCCAGCTCGACGATTGGGTCGGCTGGACGCTGATTGTCTGGGCGCTGACGCTCGTTGCCTTCATCTATGTGCGCTGGGACTTGATCCAGTATTTTGCGCTGATTGATACCGACGATAACCTCCGGATGGTGCAGGTTCGCGATTGGCTCGGCGGGCAGGGCTGGTATGATTTGCGCCAATACCGGCTCGACCCTCCCCTTGGTGCCGATATTCATTGGTCGCGCGTGGTTGATCTTCCGCTTGCCGCCGTCATCCTCATGCTCAAACCCTTTTTTGGACAAGCTGCCGCCGAAACGGCTGCAATTGCCATGGCCCCTGCGTTTCCTCTGGCTTTTGTCTTTTTGGCGCTGGGTAAAATTGCGCGGCGAACCGTAGCGCCGCTTGCCTGGATTCTGGCAATCGCATTGACCCTTTCTGCCTCGGCATCGATCCGTATGTTCATGCCAACCCGCATCGATCATCACGGCTGGCAATTGGCAGCCGTGGCGGTGGCTCTGATGGGGCTGACCGATCAGCGCGCGGTGCGCGGCGGGATGACAATCGGGCTTGCCACTGCCTTTTCTCTCGCCATCGGCTTGGAAAGTTTGCCCTTTCTTGCATTGATGGGCGGCATGACTGCACTGCGATGGGTGGTTGATCGCGGCGACGCGACGCGGCTTTCAGCCTATGCCGTTTCGCTTGGATGCGGCACGGCGCTCAGTTTCTTGCTCTTTGCTTCAAACAGCAATTGGCGCATGCAGTGCGACGCTCTCTCTCCGGTATGGCTAGTCGCGACGAGCACGGCGGGTTTCTTGCTCTTTGGCCTTTCTCAAATTCGGGTAACTCACGTCGGGGCTCGTCTCGGTCTCGGGGTGATTGCTGGCGGCCTTCTCGCGGGCATTATGGCGTATTGGTTTCCCCAATGCCTATCGCGGCCAGAGG
>JBEGTP010000118.1:0-27697 GCA_041179365.1 Pseudomonadota bacterium | reverse complement strand
GATTTCGTCGGCCTTTGATGGCGGTAACATTCTGGTCTCGGCCATCGAGGGCGACACCGCGATGCTCGAAATCAGCGCCGATCACGCGTCAGATTTTTACCAATGGTTTTACTTCCGCGTATCAGGTGCGAAAGGCCGCCCAGTAACACTCAAGATTACAAATTGCGGCAGTTCGGCCTATCCGCGCGGGTGGGAGAATTATCAAGCACGCTTTTCGGATGACCGCGAAGATTGGCGCTGCGCCGAGACGCACTATGGTGACAGCGTTCTGACGATTACCCATACGCCAGCGAGAGACGTTGCGTGGTTCGCCTATTTTGCACCCTTTTCGGTCGAGCGGCACCATGACCTCATCCAGCGCATCGCAGCCAGACCCAACGTCGCGCTTGTTGAGCTTGGCCAGTCGATTGAAGGACAGCCTATCGATTGTTTGCAAATGGGTTCTGGAGAAAAACACGTTTGGCTCTACGCGCGGCAGCACCCTGGCGAGACAATGGCCGAACATTGGATGGAAGGCGCGCTTGACCTTTTGACTGCGCCCAATGGCGACGATCAGGCGCGTGTCGCAGCCGCGCTCCTTTCAAAATGCACGCTTCACATCGTCCCCAATATGAATCCCGACGGATCGCGTCGCGGCCATTTACGAACCAATGCCGTCGGCGTAAATCTCAACCGCGAATGGGCGGAACCGAGTGCCGCGCGGAGCCCCGAGGTGCTTTGTGTGCGCAATGCCATGGATCAAACCGGGGTCCACTGGGCGATGGACATCCACGGCGATGAAGCCATCCCCGCAAATTTCATAGCGGGCTTTGAAGGCATTCCGAATTGGACCGAGGGTCAAGGCGCACATTTTTACGCATTCCGCAGCGCGCTCACTCAGCGGAGTGATGACTTTCAGGAGACACTTGGCTACCCAGCTTCTGCGCCCGGTCGCGCGAATTTAACGATGTCGACCAATCAATTGGCCAATAGATTTGCCGCTTTGGGCTGTGTGAGTATGACGCTTGAGATGCCTTTTAAAGATCATGCAAGCAACCCCGATACCCTGCGGGGCTGGAGCCCGGCGCGTTGTCATAATTTAGCGCGCGACTGTCTGGCGATCCTTGCCGAGATGGTCTAGGGGGGCCGCCAACCTTCACTGGAGACTCCCATGAGCACGAGTATTGCCGCCGACGAACTGCGCCTGTTGATCGAGCGAATTGAACGCTTGGAAGAAGAGAAAAAGGCGATGGCCGACGATATTCGCGACGTTTATTCCGAAGCGAAAGCGCGCGGTTATGATGCCAAAATCATGCGCCAGATCGTCCGCCTACGGAAAATGGAATCGCACGACCGCCAAGAGATGGAAGCGATTCTCGAGACGTATCGGGAAGCCCTCGGCCTTTAGAGGCTCTGCGCTAGCGCAACCGTGCGCACGCGTCTTGCATCCGCGTGCAGGCGTCGGTCAGGATTGCCTCTGACGTTGCGTAGCTGATCCGAAAACCTGGTGAGAGGCCAAAGGCTGCGCCGTGGACCGCTGCGACTTCAACGGTGTCGAGGAAATAGTCTATCAGGTCAGCATCTGTCGCGATGACTTGCCCTTGCGGCGTTGACTTGCCGATCAATCCCGAAACATCGGGATAAACGTAAAAGGCACCCTCGGGCGTTGGGCAGTGGAGGCCCTCAATCTGGTTGAGCATCGAAACCACCAGATCGCGCCGCCCGCGGAAGGCTTCGTTGCGCGCGAGGAGGAAGGATTGATCTCCATTGAGTGCCGCTGTGGCGGCAGCTTGCGCGATGGAGCAAGGATTTGAAGTCGACTGCGATTGCAGTTTTGACATTGCCTTGATCATCCACTGCGGGCCACCAGCAAAGCCAATCCGCCAGCCGGTCATGCTATACGCCTTGGAACAACCGTTCACGGTCAGCGTGCGGTCATATAATTCGGGGCAGACCTGTACGATGGTCGCAAAGGGCGTTTCTGCATACCAGACATGCTCATACATATCGTCGGTGATGATGAGGATCTGCTCGTGCCGCAGCAACACTGCTGCAAGGTCGCGCAGCTCGTCCGCCGAATAGGCAGCGCCCGTTGGGTTTGACGGCGAATTGAGCATGACCCAGCGGGTGCGCGGGGTAATCGCAGCTTCAAGCTGTGCAGCGGTGATTTTGTAGCCCTGGCTGGCGGGGGCTTGCACGATCACCGGCGTCCCGCCCGCAAAGGCAACCATATCAGGATAGCTGACCCAATAGGGTGCCGGAATGATGACTTCGTCGCCGACGTCAATCGTCGCGACGAGCGCGTTAAAGAGCGTATGTTTGCCGCCCACGTTGACGCTGATCTGGTTGGCAGCATAGTCGAGACCATTGTCGCGCTTGAATTTTGCAGCGATGGCCGCCTTGAGTTCGGGCGTACCATCCACATTGGTGTATTTTGTTTTGCCAGCCGTGATGGCCGCGATTGCCGCTTCCTTCACAAAGTCAGGCGTATCGAAATCAGGCTCGCCCGCCGAAAGGCCAATGACTTTAATCCCCTTTGCCTGCAATTCTAGAACACGGCTGGTCATAGCAAGCGTCGCAGACGGCTGGATTCGGTCGAGCGCGGCAGATGTCATGCGCATGGGAGGGGCGCTTTCTTCATTGAGGGTGTTTAATGCCTGCGGCCTATAGCGTATCGATGAAACGAGGCAAGGTTCTGTGCTGACTGTCTTTTCACGGATGCACATGTTTATTTGGCGGCGCGGGCCCAACACATGGGCGCGTTTCTTGAACGCTTAGGCTGGACTCTTGGCGAATCGCTGATAGGCTTCGCGGCGGCGCGCCGATAATGGGGTTTACGCGCTTCCACATCTAGGTGCTCTGGTCGTTTGAGCGCCGATGGAAGAGGAAGAAAATAATATGTCACTTGGAAAAATTGCATTGGGGGCGCTCGCAACAACAGCGCTCGCCTGGTTCATGAATGGGCCGCTTCATATCGGAGATCGATGTGCGGCTTCGGCAACACCGGCGGTCACGGCGCCTGTTGTGGACACGGCGGCGAATGCCATCGCAGCGCCGGTTGCAACGGCTGAGTCAGCGGCGTGCCAAACAAATGTCACGGCGCTGATGACGGGCAAGACAATCAACTTTGAAACGAGCCGCGCTGCGATTGCGGCCAGTTCGCAAGGGTTGATTGATGAAGTCGCTGCTGCGGTCAAGGGATGCCAAGGCGTTGCGATCGAAGTGGGCGGACATACTGACGCACGCGGCGATGATGCATCAAACCAGACGCTGTCTGAAGCGCGCGCGGCAGCTGTCGTTGCCGCTCTCACGGCAAAGGGCGTTCCCGCTGACCGCTTGACGTCAAAAGGATTCGGCGAAACCAAGCCGCTTGATCCTGCCAACACGCCCGAGGCGCTCGCTAAGAATCGCCGCATTGAATTCAACGTATCTGCTGCGGCACCCGCCCAGCAGCCTGCAGGTTAAGGAGGCCAATATGACTGGGTTTCTTGGAACACTCATACCGGCCCTTATTGCGTTCGCAGTCGGGCTTTTGATCGCCTATTTGGTCTGGGGCAACAGCTCCAGCAACGCGTAACGCAGAGAGAAAGGATTTCTGACATGGGGAATTTTTGTTCAGCCAATTGGCTCTGGCTCCTGCTTCCGCTCTTGATCGGTCTATTGACCGGCTGGTGGGCTTGGGCGCGTCGTTCTGGCGGCGGTGACTATGCTTATGCCGCACCGGCGGTCACGCCTGAGCCGGTTCGCGTACCGGATCCGGTCGTCGCAGCGCCGCGCGTTGTGGCGGACCCTGCGCCGGTAGCCGCCAAAATCGCCGAAGTGCCAAAGCCTGTTGCCGTTAAGGCTGCTGCCGCGCCTGCGGCCGTCGCCGCTGTCCCTGTTGCCGCAGCTGCCGCTGCTCTGACAGCAATTGGCATCCCAGTCGCGATTGGTAATCCCGATGATCTCTTGCAGATCAAGGGCGTCGGACCAAAGCTCAACCAGTTGATGGTTAGCCTCGGCATTCGGCGGTTTGATCAGATCGCCAAATGGGGTGCTGCGGAGATTGGCAAGGTCGATGAGCATCTCGGCTCGTTCAAGGGTCGCATCGTCCGCGATAGCTGGGTCGAACAGGCCGGGCTGCTAGCGCGCGGCGCGATTGCTGAGTTTGAGGCCAAATTTGGCAAGCTCGATAGCGAAAACTAAGAACGCGTTTTAGCGCTATTCAAGGCCGGGCTTGGTCACGCCGCGTGTGTGACCGGGCCCGGCTTTCGTATGTGTGAAGACGATGGTCTTAAGGTCGTGCTCTCCGACAGCCTTTTGTTCAATGTCTTGGTCCGCGTGTGAGTGGAGGCGGCGCGCGACAAATGGCTAGATAATTTCGTCCTCAAGCCTATGCGGCGCGACGAGCGTAAGGCCGCCTGCTTCGCGGCGAATAATCCCGCGCTTTTCGAGCTGATTTATGGCGCGTGATACAGTTTCGCGCGTCGATTGCACCAGCAGTGCAAATTCTGACATCACAGGAATGGGCCGAATCGTGAGGTCTGGCTGTTGGCGCGCTTGGCGCAGGAGCTCGGTGTGGATGCGCCCCACCGTCGACAGCGTGGAGGCCTCTATCATGCGGCGGGTTGTTTGTCCCAATCGGCGCGTGAGAAGGCGCGAGACCGCCAGCGCGACGGCCCCGTATCGCTCAATCAAGCCGATGAAGATCGTGTTGGTGAAATGGCCAACTTCTGATGCGGCGGTCGCGACAACTTCATTGCCTGCCACGGCCCCAACCGCCCCGCCAAGTGCTGCTGATTCGCCAAAAAGATCGCCCGGTCCATAGGTGAAAAGCAAGATCATCTGCCCACTGACAGAATAGCTCACGGCTTGGGCACGGCCAGCAAGAAGAAGGCAGGCGTGCTCTGAGTCGTCGCCCTTCAGCAAAATGGTCGTCTGGGCGCCGTGCGTAAGATATTGCGCATGACTATCAATCGTTGCCGCAACATGCCCGTCACAACCAAAGGCAGCCGCAATGACTGCAAGGCGATCTTCCTTGCCTAAATGTGCCATTGCGACGTTTGCGACCTCCCGTTGGGTTCTCCATAGTGGGGCAGCCGCCTTGGTCATTCAAGATACTTTTAGCGGGCCTTGCCGTCGCCGTTGATTTTTCGTCGGCGCATCCTTGGATGCAGCGGGTTCAGGTCACTCATTTTCCAAGCGAAAGAGTATGGAAACGACGTACCAGCTCTCAACGGGCCTGCCATCTTGCGTGGCTGGCTTAAAACGCCACTTCTTGAGTGCATGCCGCTGCGTTTCGGCGAAAAAGGCGGGGTCTGGGCTGCTCACCGGCTCGACCTGCAAAACTTGGCCTTGGGAGCCGACGCGGATGCGCACAACAACACGGCCCTCTTTTCCAGCGCGGCGCATCGCCGCTGGGTAGTTAGGTTGCAGCGCTGCGGCGTAGCGGGGGTCCGCGGTCACCGGCGTTTCGACGACGTCATGCGGCGGCAAGGGTTGTTCGGTCACAAGCGGAGCGAGGTCCGGCTCAACCTTCGGCGGGAGGGGCACCGCGCAACAGGGCAGCAGTATTGGCGTCGCTTCGCGCACCACGGGATGGAAGGGCTTCATTGGCGCTGGCGGCTGCGCGTGCGCGATGGGAGGGCCGTCAACAATCGTCACGTCAGGCGGACGCGGGTCTGTCTTTTCAACTTTGGGGTCATCGCGGGGTTTTGGATCGGGCAGATTGATCACACGCGTCGACGTGTAATCTGTTTCTGGCGGCCTCCCAACGTGAGGCGCGATGAAGAGAAGCGCTACAATGGTGCCGCCGGTCAGCAAAAATGAGCCGCCCATACCAAGCGGACTGAGCGGCGTGCGCGATCCAGTTTCAGCAAATGCCATAACATCCTCCTTTTTCTCCTGACGAGTCATTGCTCGTCGAAAAAGATGATATATTATGTCATGAAAAGATACAACATCTCTTTAGGGCGCTCGACTGAGCCGCTCAATCGCGCGCGTCTTGCCGATGAGCGGCAATAGGGCCGCCATGTCGGGGCCATGATCAAGCCCCGTCAAAGCGCGACGCAGCGGAAGGAAGAGCGGCTTGCCCTTGCGGCCTGTGCGCTCCTTGAGCACATTGATGAGCCCGTGCCACGGATCGTCGGTCCACGCCATTGTGCGCACTTCTTCTGCGGCAGCAGCGAGATAGGCCTCATCATCGGCATCGATCACAGCGACGACCGGGCCTTCGATCACGTGCCACCATTCGCCTGCATCATCGACCCGGCTCAGATTGGGTCGGATGGCCTCCCAAACGACCACATCCATGCCGGCAGGCAGACGCGACGCAACGGTATCATAGGGCAATTGGTGCACAATTTTGGCATTAAGATGAGACAGTTCTTCCTCGTCAAACCGCGCTGGAGCGCGTCCAAAACGGCCAAAATCCATCGCCTGCGCGAGCACCATGACGTCGGTCATGGGCTCAACTGGATCACTCGTGCCAAGCCGCGCGAGCAAAGCAATGATCGTCTCGGGCTCGATCCCGTCATCGCGCAGTGCATCCATACCGAGAGACCCCAACCGCTTCGAAAGCTTACCATCCTTACCCGTCAGAAGCGCCTCATGGGCAAAAGCCGGTGGCGCGACCCCAAGTGCATCAAACATTTGAATTTGCGTTGCGGTATTGGTCACATGATCTTCGCCGCGAACAACATGCGTGACGGCCATATCCACATCGTCAATTGCCGACGGCAGCATGTAAAGCCAAGAGCCATCGGCGCGCCGGATCACGGGGTCAGAAAGCAGCTTTGGATCAAAATGCTGCGGCCCGCGTACAAGATCAACCCATGCAATCGGCGTGTCATGATCAAGCTTGAAGCGCCAATGCGGCGTGCGGCCTTCGGCTGCGGCAGCGCCGTCCTCCTTACGCTCATAAACAGGCGGAAGGCCGCGACCGAGGAGGACTTTGCGCCGAACATCCAATTCTTCGGGTGTTTCATAACACGCATAAACCCGCCCCGCCGCCTTCAAGGCGTCAAAGTGGGCTTCGTAGAGCGAAAAGCGCTCTGATTGGCGCGCTTCGCCGTCAATCGTCAGGCCAAGCCAGGCAAGGTCGGCGCGAATGCCCGCAACATACTCCTCTTTTGAGCGCGCCAAATCGGTATCGTCGATGCGCAAAAGAAAGCGCCCACCATGCTTTTTCGCCCACATCCAATTGTGGAGCGCCGTGCGGACATTGCCAACATGGAGTGTGCCAGTAGGCGAAGGAGCGAAACGGGTGGTTATGGTCATGACGCGGATCTATAAACCGGAGTTTCGCGGAGCAACAGGGGGAAAGATGGTTCAGCCATATCGATACGCGCTGGTCTGCGCGATGCTCGCACTTAGCGGCTGCGCACAAAAGGGGACGCCGAAAGATGCGGTTGAATTGCAGGCTTTGGCCAGTGAGGGGTGCGCCTGCATGCAACGGGACCCACAGCATGGCTGGTGGAGCCGTGCAGGGCAAACCTCGGGGGCAAGTCAAGCCGCATGCTGGAAAGCTTTCGACGCGGCTGTCGCGGATTTGAATGTCGTCGAAGAGCCCGTTTCGGCTTGCGGTGCCGGTTCAGAATCCGTGACTTTAACTGTGAGCGGCAGAAAAATGCCTTCGGGAGGCGCAACTGTTTATTTGCGCTATGCGTACGGCGCATGCACGCAAGCGGAGTCAGACCAAAAACGGCGCGCCTTCGAGCAGGACCAGGCGCACCGCAAGCGCACTAATGCTCCACTCGGCCCAAGCTGTTAGCGCTACCCCGTCCGAAACGCGTTCGTAATCGGATAGCGCCGGTCACGCCCGAAGTATTTTTTGCCGAGCTTCACCCCGGGAGGGGCCTGACGGCGCTTATACTCAGCGATGTAGAGCAAGCGTTCAATCCGCGCGACGGTGGCGCGATCAAAACCGCGCGCTGCGACGTCGTCGACCGAAAGCTCTTCCTCCACCAGCCCCATCAAAATGGGATCGAGCACGGGATAATCGGGAAGGCTATCTGAGTCCTTTTGATTATCGCGCAGCTCAGCGCTCGGCGGCTTTGTGATCACGCGCTCAGGCATGACCGGGCCTTCTGGCCCCAAGCCCAAGCGCGGCTTGTGCTGATTGCGCCACCGCGAAAGGGTAAAGACCGTCATTTTATACGCGTCTTTGATCGGGTTATACCCGCCCGCCATATCGCCGTAGATCGTTGCATAGCCAACGGCCATCTCGCTTTTATTCCCCGTCGTCATCAGCATCGGGCCAAATTTATTGGAAAGCGCCATCAACGTGACGCCGCGAATGCGCGATTGGATATTTTCTTCTGCTGTGTCGGGCGCTTTTCCTTCGAAGAGCGGCGCGAGCATCGCGTCAAATGCCGTCATGGCTTCTCGAATGGGAACCGTGTCGAGGCGGCATCCGATTAGCTTTGCGCAGCCCGCTGCATCGTCGAGGCTCGCTTGGCTTGTATAAGGCGACGGCATCATCACAGCCCAAACGCGTTCTGGGCCGAGCGCATCCGCCGCGATTGCCGCGCAAAGTGCTGAATCGATCCCACCCGACAACCCGAGGATAACGCCAGGAAAACGATTGGCGGTCACATAATCGCGCAGCCCCACCATCATGGCGTGATAGAGATCTGAGGGATGACTTTCGAGCGGCGCGATTGCGCCGGGCAGGCAGCGCCAGCCGTCCGCGCCGCGCTCCCACTGTGTGATCCTAAGCGCTTCTTCCCAATCGGGCAATTGATGCGCCATCGATCCGTCGCCGTTGAGGATGAAGGAAGCCCCGTCAAACGCCAGCTCATCTTGTCCGCCAACGCGGTTGAGATAGGCACAGGGGAGCCCCGTCTCGGCAACGCGCGCGCCGACGACTTTGCTGCCGCGAAAATCATCCTTATCGATTTCATAGGGGCTGCCATTAAGCGAGAGAATCAGTTCTGCACCGCGCGCCTTGAGCTGCGCACAAACGCTTGGAAACCAAATGTCTTCGCAAATCGGAATACCGATGGTCACGCCTTTGAACACAATCGGATCGGGCAGCGGTCCCGCAGAAAAATGGCGCTTTTCATCGAACGTCCCGTAATTGGGCAGCTCATGCTTATAGCGCATCGCCGCGACTTTGCCGTCTTCCAGCAGAACGACAGCATTAAACAGGGCATCGCCTTCACGGTGGAGCGTTCCCAGGAGGATCGCGGGGCCACCGTCGCTCGTCGCCGCGGCCATCCGCGCCAATTCCGCATCGGCCCGGGCTGCTAGCGCGGGCTTTGCGATCACATCTTCCGCTGGATAGCCGATCAACTGCATTTCGGGGAAAACCACGAGATCGACCGCGCCTGCCTTTTTGCGCCAATCCAACATAGCATCCGCATTGACGACGATATCCCCCACGCGCTGGGAAAGCTGGGCGAAGGCGATTGAAAGGCGATTGGTCATGCCGTCTGTTTATGCAAACCGGCCGGGATCGGCAAGCTCACAACAGTCCAAAAGCCAACGCACCCATCAGCCGCCCGGGGAGGAAGGAAAAGAGCCCGGCAATGACAAGGCCGATGTAAGGCCCCGTCATCGCGCGCTGGTGCGTTACGATATCGCCGCGCCTGATCGCCCAGACCGCACGCGGAATTGAAATCAACGTGACGACCGAAAAGATATGGATGGGGCCAATCGTCCCTATTAATCCGTGAAGCCAAAAGCTGGAAAACGCCGTAATCATCATCAAGGTCGCCCAAAGCCGGCCGAGAGATTTATGGAGCCGGGTTCCCTTTTTCATCAGGAGCACCGGCCCGCCCAAGAACAGCGCGGGAATAACGGTGCCGACATGGATCATGAGCGCCCAAGGCGTATCGTTATAGCTGATCTTCGTTCTGGCGGACATCATGGCTGCCGCAGCCATGAAAACAAGCGTGCCCAAGACGGCAAAGGCAATGCTGCCGAAAATGAAGGCCGGGGTAAAGGCGGGGCGGGCAACTCTGTTTAAGTCAGGGGTCATTGTGGGTCTCCATGTTTGATGACCCCCTTCTCGCTGCGCGCCGTTCACGGGCAAGCCACACTGCGTGAAACCGGCTCAATTCTTCGTAAAACCAACGGTTCTGCCGGTTGACGCTTCGTGAAATGACAGGCACATCCGTCCCATGGCAAAGCAGATCAGCGTCGAACTTTTCATGGTGATCGCCATCGGATTCGTCCTTGGCCTATTCGGCCCGTTTGGCACCTTTGTCATGCCGAGCGCGGTCCGGATTGCCGTTTGGATTGCGTTTATCGTGACCGGGTACCTCATCTTCAGACCCACTTTGATTGTTGGAAAATGGATGAGCGCGGCCTTTGGCGTGTCGCAGATTATTGGCAACGGCCTTGGTCTTGCGATAGCAGCAGCACCTATGACCCTGCTTGTTGCGCTGTTCTTTTCAGGCGGCCATTTTCAGCAGGCCCTTCAGTGGGACGGGCTTGGTCTGCTCTATTCTGAAGTGTGGTTGATCGGCTTTCTCATCAACGGGTTTTTCACGCTTGGCTTACGTGACGCCAAGAGCCCAGTTCAGCTAGCGGCGCTCGGGGAAACAGTGGCGCTCAGTCGCCGTGGCTCGGATGTCGAACCCGTCAGCCCCCACATCTTAGAAAGCGAGCCGCCGCCTCTGCGCGAAGCCCGTTTCAAAGACCGGCTTCCCGCAGGATTTGGCACATTAATAGCCTTGAAGGGGGAGGATCATTATGTCCGTGCGCTTAGCGAAACGCGTGACGTATTGGTCTTGATCCGCCTGCGCGATGCGATCACCGAGCTGGGTGAAGTTCCTGGCTTTCAAGTGCATCGTAGTTGGTGGGTCGCCAGAGAGGGCATCGCCTCAGTAAAACGCGAAGGGCGCGGCGCGACGATCACCCTCGCCAATGGAGCCGAAATCACCGTGGCCCGAGAGAGGGTCGCGGTGTTGAAAGAGGCTGGGCTTTTGAAACGCTGAGCAAAGACACGAAACAAAGGAGACAAGTGGTGCAGGATGCAGAGTTTGGAGCCGCGATTGAACAAGCCGGGCTGGTTGGGTGCGTCGCGTTGATCGGCGACCAAGACTCGACGCGCTATCAGCGCGCCTTTGGTCATCGCAACCGCGAAGACGCAGCGGCCATGACGTCTGATACGCTGTTTCAAATCGCGTCGATGACCAAAGCAATCACCACTGTCGCCGCACTACAGCTTGTTGAGAGGGGTCAATTGTCGCTCGACGGCGCGATTGGTGAAGTTTTGCCCGCACTCGCCAATCCTATGATCCTTGAAGGGTTTGACGCGGCAGGAGCGCCGTTATTGCGCGCAGCAACGCAAGCCATGACGCTGCGCCATTTGCTAACGCACACTTCAGGCATGGGCTATGATTTTGCTAACGCTGATTTGCTGCGCTTTCGCGCGCACGGCGGCGATGTTGATCGTGCGCCAGGAAAGCGCGCTGGAATTGAAGGTCCTTTGCTGTTTGAACCCGGAACGCGGTGGGAGTACGGCGTCAGCACAGATTGGGTTGGCCTTGCAGTTGAAGCGGCGAGTGGCGTTTCCCTCGGCACGTGGATGGCGACCCATATCTTTGCGCCGCTCGGGATGGCGGACACTGGCTTTCGGCCCAACGCTGAGCAGAGCACACGGTGCGCCAGCATGTATGCGCGCTCCGAGGACAATAGTCTTATGCCGTTTCCCATCGACATTGGTGGCGGCGCGGCGGCGGAGTTTGAATCGGGCGGCGGGGGGCTTTGGAGCACGGCGGGCGACTATCTGCGCTTTCTCCAAATGATCTTAAGCAATGGCGCTAGCGGGAGCACGCGCATTTTGAGCGCAGAGAGTGTGGCCTTGATGCGCAGCAATCAAGTCGGCCCAATCCGCGCTGGAAAGATGGGATCAACCATGGCCGCATTGGCGCACCCATATGAAGCGTTTCCCGATCAACACTGCGGCTGGAGCCTCGCTTTTCTCGTCAACCCTGAGCAGGGCCCGAACGGCCGAGCAGCCCAGAGCCTTGCATGGGCGGGCATTGCCAATTGCTATTATTGGATCGATCCAGCGCAGGGACAAATCGGCATCTTCCTCGCGCAGCTCCTTCCCTTCGCTGATCCTGGCGCGCGCGCTGCTGCTGAAGCCTTTGAGCGGATGGCGTATCTATCTGTGGATAGCTGACAATTACACTTCCCCCCTTGCGGTCGTCTGTCTAAGGCGGCGGCGATCTTTGACAGGCCATGGGGCGCAGCATGAAACTCATCACCGGCAATTCAAACCTTCCGCTGGCACAAGCTATCGCCGATTATTGTGGCCAACCGCTGACCAACGCCAGCGTGAGACGCTTTGCCGATGAGGAGATTTTCGTAGAGATTCATGAGAATGTGCGCGGCGAAGATGTGTTCGTGATCCAATCCACGGGCTATCCCGCTAATGATAACCTCATGGAATTGCTCATCATCATCGATGCGCTCCGGCGATCATCGGCGCGGCGCATCACGGCGGTCATCCCCTATTTTGGCTACGCACGGCAAGATCGCAAACCCGGTCCGCGCACGCCCATCTCGGCCAAGCTTGTTGCCAATCTGATCACCACGGCGGGCGCAAACAGGGTCCTCTCTGTTGATCTCCACGCCGGACAGATTCAGGGCTTTTTCGACATTCCGACCGACAATCTGTACGGCGCACCTGTGATGGCGGCGGACATTCTTTCGCGTCACGGCGACAAAAATATCGTCGTCATTTCGCCTGATGTGGGGGGCGTCGTTCGCGCCCGCGCGCTCGCCAAACGCCTCAACGATGCCCCGCTCGCGATTGTCGACAAACGCCGCGAAAAGGCTGGCGTTTCAGAAGTGATGAACATCATCGGCGATGTGAAGGACAAATTCTGCATCATGATCGATGACATTGCCGATTCAGCGGGTACACTCTGCAATGCCGCAGAGGCCCTCAAAGCCGCTGGTGCTTCCGATGTTGTTGCTTATATTACGCACGGCGTCCTTTCGGGCAAAGCGGTCGAGCGTGTCGAAGCCTCGGCGCTGCGTAAACTGGTCATCACCGATTCGATCATTGCGCCCGAAAGCGCCGCGACTGCCAAAAAGATTCGCATCTTGCCTATCGCGCCACTTGTCGGCGAGGCGATCAACCGGATCGCGGACGAAAGCTCGGTCTCAAGTCTGTTCGACTAAGCGCTAACGGCTGAGCAAAAACACCGCATGCTCGGCGAGCAGGTTTGCGCCTGAAGCGCTTGTGCGCTGGTCGCCTGTGAGAAACCATTGACCTTCGACCTTGATACCGCGCTCTTTTAGCAATGCGCGAAAATCATCGATGGTGACATGGTGGATATTGGGGGTTTCATACCAGCCGAGCGGCAGCAGCCGCGTCACGGGCATCCGCCCGCCCCACAATAATGACAGCCGCACGCGCCAATGGGCGAAATTCGGAAACGAGACAAAGGCGCGTTGGCCAATGCGCAGCAGCTGCTCAACAACGAGATCGGGCCGTCCCGTTGTTTGCAGCGTTTGCGAAAGGATCGCATAATCAAACGCTCCCGGCGGGTAATCGGCAAGATCGGTATTGGCATCGCCTTGAATAACAGAAAGCCCGCGCCCTACCGCCTGGGCAACGCTTGCGGCGTCCAGCTCTAGCCCGCGCGCGTCCACGCGCTTGGTATCGCGCAGTGCCGCCATAAGCTCACCCGTACCACAGCCGACATCGAGCACGCGCGAACCCGCCGCCACTTCGCGCGCGATGATAGTGAGATCAGGGCGGAGGTCTTTCATGTGGCGTGCAATCTCGCGTCGATCACCATCATTCGGTCTGGCATAGGGTATTCGATCCACCCAAATTTCGCATAAAGTGACTGCGCATCCTTGGTGAACAACGCCCAGCGCGCAAGGCCTTGGAGGCGCGGATGATCAAGGAGGTGGCGCAGCATTGCTGATGCTAAGCCTTTGGCTTGATGACCATCAAGCACATAGACATCGGTCAGAAAGGCGTAGGTCGCAAAATCGCTAATCACGCGCGCCATCGCGACTTGGCTGCCGTCATGACAAATCGAAACGGCAAATGAACCGAGCAGCGACCGCTTGACCGTTTCTAGCGTGATACCTTTGGCCCAATAGCTTTCGGTCAAATAGGCATGCGCGGCGTTCGCATCTGCCCGCTCAAGCAATGCATAGCCCGGAGGAAGATGACTCATAGTCCGCCCGCCTTTAAAAACCCATCGACCACGCCGTTGAGTTCGGGCGAATCGAGGAGAAAGCTATCATGACCAAAGGGCGCTGAGAGCTCAACAAAACTCACCGGCGCGCCCGCGGCATTGAGCGCGTGGACAATCGCCTTTGATTCAGCCGTTGGGTAAAGCCAATCGCTATCAAAACTGACAAGGCAGAACCGCGTGGGAGATCCGCGAAAGGCCGTTGCCAAATGCCCGCCATGTTCTTCGGCCAAATCAAAATAATCCATAGCGCGCGTGATGTAGAGATAGGAATTGGCATCAAACCGGTCGGTGAAGCTCAAACCCTGGTGCCGCAAATAGCTTTCCACCTGAAAATCTGCGTCAAAGCCAAATGTCTTTTCTTCACGACTCTGGAGCCGACGGCCAAATTTCTCTGTGAGACCCTGCTCGGACAAATACGTGATATGCGCCGCCATGCGCGCAACCGCGAGCCCGGCATTGGGCGGCGTCGCTGGCTCATCGCCCTCAGCATAATAGGCGCCCTCCCGCCAATTGGGATCCGCCATGATCGCTTGGCGACCGACCTCGTGAAAGGCGATATTCTGCGCACTGTGACGCGCTGTTGACGCGATAACGACCGCTGAGGCCACGCGCTCTGGATAGGTGGCGGCCCAGCTTAACACCTGCATGCCGCCCATTGACCCGCCAACGGCAGCATAGAGCCGCTCAATCCCCAGATGATCAAGCAGCAGCGCCTGCGCGCGGACCATATCGCGGATGGTGAGCACAGGAAAACGCATCGCGAAGGGCATGCCGTCACCCGCGTCGGTTTTGGGTCCTGAGGAGCCCATGCACGAACCGATTACATTGGGGCAGATGACGCAAAAGCGATCTGTATCAACTGGCTTGCCGGGGCCGACCATGCGCGTCCACCAACCCGCCTTGCCGGTAATCGGGTGTCCAGACGCGACATATTGATCGAGGGTCAGCGCGTGACAGACCAAAATCGCGTTTGAGGCGTCGGCGTTCAGCGTCCCATAGGTTTCATAGGCAATCTCAACCGGCGCGAGGCTACCGCCGCCATCAAGGGCGAGCGGGCCGAGCAGTTTGACATGGGCATCGAGGCCAAAATGCGGTTCACTGGTCATCGCTGCTGGGCTAGGGGGGAACGGCCCGCCTTGTCAATCAATCGCGCCATCCCTAGAGCGCAAGCATGACAAAACCGACACCAAAGCCATGGATCATGGAGATCGCCCCTTATGTGCCGGGACGCTCAACCACCGATGACGGACGCGTTGTTGCCAAGCTTTCTTCAAACGAAAATGCGCTTGGCACAAGCGATCAAGCCCGCAAAGCTTTTGCCGCGCATAGTGGCAATTTGGAGCGCTACCCCGATGCGTCTGCTGCCGATCTGCGCGCAGCCATAGCGGCGCACCACGGGCTTGATCCAGCGCGGGTGATTTACGGGACAGGATCCGATGAGGTGCTCCACCTCGTCGCGGGGGCTTATGCTGGCCCTGGCGATGAAATCATCTTCGTGCGCTTCGGCTTTTCGGTCTATGAAATTGCAACCCGCCGCGTTGGTGCGACGCCGGTGATCGCGCCCGATCAGGACTATGCAACCGACGTCGATGCCATTTTGGCCTGTGTGACGCCGCGAACGCGCGTTGTGTTCGTCGCAAACCCCAATAATCCGACCGGTACTTACGCCGACAAGCAGGATATCGCGCGGCTACATGCGGCGCTGCCCAGTGCGGTGATGCTCGTCATCGATCAGGCCTATGCTGAATATCTAGGCGACGGCGAAGAGGATGGCGGCATGGCGCTAGCGATGGCGCAGCCCAATGTAATCGTAACGCGGACGTTTTCAAAGATTTTTGGTTTGGCCGCCGAACGCATTGGCTGGGGGTATGGGTCTGCCGAAGCTGTTGATGCCATGCACCGCATCCGCGCGCCCTTCAATGTGACCATAGCGGGGCAATCGGCTGCCATCGCCGCGCTTGGTGACACCGGTTTCGTTGAAAACAGCCGTACTCATAACGCCGTCTGGCGCACCTGGCTCGCGAGCGAGATCGAAAAAATGGGGAATGCAGGGCTGCGCGCAGTTCCGAGCCAGACCAATTTTCTGCTGATCCTGTTCGAAGGCGCCATCAGCGCAGAGACCGCCTATAAGGCGCTCATGGATCATGGCTACATTACCCGCTGGCTCCCGGGCCAAGGGCTTCCAAACGGACTCCGCATCACGATTGGGACAGAGGAAGAAACGCGCGGCGTGGCCGCTGCGCTGCGACAGATTGTTGCGGAAGGCCTTTGATGCTTCCGTTCGCGCGCGTCTCGATCATCGGACTGGGTCTGCTGGGCTCGTCGATTGCCCATGCCGTCCGCGCGCATATGCCAAGCGTGCGGATCACCGGTCACGATGCTCTGGCCGAACACCGTGAGATCGCCCGGAGCCTCTGCTTTTGCGATGATGTGACCGACACAGCGAGTGCGGCGGTAATCGATGCGGATCTCGTCATCTTGTGTGTGCCGCCCGGCGCTATGGGCGCGGTCGCAAGTGAGATCGCAGCCGATCTACCGCCCGAGGCCGTCGTGAGCGATGTTGGCTCGTCAAAGGCCGCGATCCTCGCGGCACTTGTCGCCGCATTGCCAAACCATGTTGTCATTCCGGGACATCCCGTGGCGGGCACTGAAAAGAGCGGCCCTCGCGCCGGCTTTGCGAGCCTTTTTCACAATCGCTGGTGCATTTTAACACCGCCCGAGGGCACCAATCCCGCGAAAATTGCCCAGCTCCAATCCTTTTGGGAGCAGTTGGGGGCCAATGTTGAATTGATGGAGGCCGGGCATCATGATCTCGTCCTCGCGATTACCAGCCATTTGCCTCACCTCATTGCCTACACCATCGTTGGCACCGCCTCTGATCTGGAGGCAGTGACTCAAGGTGAGGTCATCAAATATTCAGCGGGTGGTTTTCGTGATTTCACGCGGATAGCAGCGTCTGACCCGACGATGTGGCGCGATGTTTTCCTGAGCAACAAAGACGCCGTACTCGAAATGCTCCAGCGCTTTTCCGAAGATCTTTCCGTTCTCCAGCGCGCGATTCGCTGGGATGATGGTGACGCGCTGTTTGCCTTGTTTTCAAAAACGCGCGCCGTCAGACGATCGATCATCGAAGAGGGTCAAGACGACGCCCGACCCGATTTCGGACGCTCGGATCATGAGACCGAGTTGCCGCCGCAATCCAGATAGGCTCTCAGGGCGTCCTGGATCGCTCCTAGAGGGTGTTGGATCGCCCTTGGCACACTGAGGAGCCAAACGATTTCCAACATGCCGTGCGGGGCTTTAGAATGGCACATGAAGTGAACGGAGAGCGCGCGCCGAGACACGCTGCAATCGCCGTCAAACAACGGCAGGGTCATTGAGCGCGTTGATCGCTGTATGAACGCGGCGCTCGATCTCTTCGCGCGGCAAGCCGGGCGGGATCGTCGCACCGACCCGGAGCGTAACCACCCCTGCCCGTTTGAGAAACCTGCGCGGCCAGACGCGGCCTGTATCAAGCGCGACGGGAATAACGGGAAGATCGAGGATCTTATAGAGCCCCGCAAGCCCCGCCTTAAGCGGGGGCTGCGCGCCGCGCGGCACGCGGGTACCTTCGGGAAAAAGGATGATGGGTCGCCCTGAGGCCTTGGCCGCCTTTGCAGCGGTGATCATGGCCCGCATCGCTGCTCCGCCTGCTTCCCGGTTGACCCCGATAGAGCCGTGCTTGCGCGAAGCGAAACCCCAAAGTGGCACATCAAGCAATTCCTGTTTCATGACGACCACAGGGGCTGCAAACAAGGCAAGCGTATCAATCGCCTCATACATCGATTCATGTTTGATGACGTAAAGCGCTTGCCCTTGATCGAGCCCGCCTTCGATCTTCATCCTGATGCCGAGCAGGTGACGCGCGCAAAAGCGGTGCCACAAGGCCCAATTGCGGGACCCCCAAATCACCCCCGCTTGCCCCGTAAGCGCCGCGAGAACGGCGACGACGACGAGCAGAACACTGACCGGATAACAGATCATACAAAATACGATATTGCGCAGAATCGTCACGCGCTTGCCCTATTGGACGAAAAGGGCAGTGCCCCGCCGCGCGAGATATTTATTATATTCGACCGCGAGCGTGACAAGCCCGGCCTTGCCCGGAACCGCATCGACAATAATATCCGCGTCGCCGTGAAACGCGCGATCAAACTCAAAACTGGCGCGGTGCATGTGCCAATCGCTCGTAACGAGACGAACGCTTTTAAAATGATGCGCGCGCACCCAAGTCGCCGCCTCGGTCGCATTGGTGATGGTATCGACGGCCTTTTTGCCCAGATCGATACAACAATCCGATAAATGTTCGGGCACCGCTTGAACCGCCTCAAACTCTTCGCGCCGAACAACGGGATCAACACCAGAAACAAGCATCCTTTTCGCGCGCCCCGCCGCGAGCACGGTGAGGCCCCGGCGGACCCTGCCTGGTCCTCCCGTCAGAACCACAATTCCGTCGGTGTGCGCGACTGTGGAAGCCGCCGGCAGCGTGACAGAAAACCACGCAAAGCCGCCAATCCAAGCGAGCACAATGACAGCAAGGACCCGCCGGATCATAGCATCCGCCTGAGTGCTGAAAGGACAGTGACCCGCGCCGCCAGCGTCGCGAGGGCCGCGCCCATGAGTGGCAAGGTGAAAATGATGATCCAACCAAAGGCGCCTGGCCCAAAGGATTCAGTCATATCCGATCCGAGCGCCAAAAAGCGGTATTTGAGAAGCAGCATCGTGATGAGGGCAGCCCCGAGGCCGATGCCACCGCCAAGCAGCGCATCCAGCATGATCCTCCGCTGGAAAAGCGATGCGACTTGCGCGTCAGTTGCCCCCAGCAAATGCATCACCTCAATCGTTTGGCGATGCGAATTGAGCGCCGCGCGGGCGACGAGAACAACGGTGGAGGCCATTGCCGCCGCCATCAGCAAGACGAGCATCGCCGCAATCCATTTGAGCGAGCCGAGCAAACGCGCGAGCGGGGCAAGCCACTGAGCGTGTTCATCCACGCGCGCATCATTGGAAACCGCTTTCACCGTTTGGCGCACGCTCGCGAGATCGGCTGGGCCCGCGCGCCGCATCGATACGTCAATGAGCGCCGGCATGGGAAGGTCTTCGCTCGTCAGGCCATCGCCAAACCACGGCTTGAGCATCGCAGTCACTTCGGCCTCAGGCAGAGCGCGCACCGTTTCAACCGCCGAGAGTTTTTGCAGCTCGCGGGTCAGCGCGCGGGTATATTGGGCGCGTTGCGTGGCATCCGGCTCAGCGATCTGAACCGTCAATCGCCCCGCAAGGTCAGCGTCTAACCCCCGCGCTGCAGCCGAAAGCGAAAGGCCCGTTGCAGCAGCAAGCGCGGTCAAGAACATCATGATCGCAATCACCCAAGGCATCGGACCGGCCATCCGCCCCTCAGGAAGAAGGCGCGCATCGGCAGGAGCCATCCGCAACGAGAAATCGCGCAAAAAATTCATTGCGGCCCCTCTTCGCGGCGCGGCGGATAGCGCAGCGAGCCGGTTGGGTCATCGATCCGTCCGGCATCAAGTCTCATGATTTGGGCGTTTTTGATGCTGCTGATCAAGTGGAGATCGTGGGTTGCCACAACAATCGTTGTCCCCAATTGATTGAGTGCGTCAAACAACCGGAGGAGGCGGCTCGCCATATCCGGGTCCACGTTGCCAGTTGGCTCATCGGCGACCAAAATATCGGGCCGGGTAATCACAGCGCGTGCAATCGCGACACGCTGCTGCTCACCGCCCGAAAGCGTCGCCGGGCGCGCCGTTGCGCGGTCTCCAAGCCCGACCCAAGCAAGCATTTCCCGAACCGGGAGCTCAAGCGCCTTGTCGTCTCCCCCTGCCACGCGCAACGGAAGCGCTACATTGTCAAAGGCAGAAAGATGCGGAACGAGACGGAAATCTTGAAAAACAACGCCAATCCTGCGACGATATTGCGGCAAGCTCTCGCGCGGCATCATCACCATATCTTCGCCGAACAGCCGAATCAGGCCACGACTGGGGCGCTGCGAGAGGTAGAGCATCTTCAGAAGTGACGTTTTTCCGGCACCCGAAGGGCCCGTCAAAAAGTAGAACCCACCCTTCGCGAGCGAAAAGCTAAGGTCAGACAAGGTTTCTGCGCCTGTCCCATAGCGGAGCCCCACATTTTCAAACTGCACTATGTTTGTCATTATTCGGCCAAAATTTCCCCTGCGAGCCTCGCGTTTGACCCGAATAGGGCAGCTTATCCACGCAATCCAGCACTGATTGCCCCAGTCGAGACTTGCAACAAGTCAAAAAGACGTGCTTATGAGCACTTGTCTTGTTTTGGAGCGCTTGGCTCATCCCATGATCCTTACCTGTCCAGCGTGCACCACCCGCTATCTTGTTCCTGATTCGGCCGTCGGCCCGGCGGGGAGACAGGTGCGCTGCGCAAAATGCCGTCATAGTTGGTTTATGGCGCCGCCCGCACCAGCGGAGGCTCCCAGTGATCAGCTGCCTTTGGTGCCGCCAGCTCCGCCGCCGCTTGCTGACCCAGCGCCGGTGGCACCCCAAGGCGCTAAAGATCCGTTTCCTTCCTATCCCGAGCCGCCGCCACCCGTTGCAGCGGCTCCAATCGTGCGCGCGCCGGTTGATACAACCCCCGCCTTTACTGACGCTGTTGGCCATAGCGATGGCTATGATGCCTTTGCGCATGCGCCGCCGTTCCGGCCGCGGATCAACCCGACCAAGCGCTGGACAATCGCAGCAGCGGGCGCAGGCTTGCTCATGGTGCTCGGTATCGGCGCGGTACAGCTTTTTGGCACGCCAACGTTCCTCGCCAATTGGGGCCTGCCTGTCGGGCAGGTTGATATTCCGCTCGTCATTCAATTGCCCAAAAAACCTGAGCGGCGCGCGCTTGAGAGTGGAACTGAGCTTTTTGCCGTGGCTGGGAAGATACTGAATCCGACCAAGACGACGCAGCGTATCCCCAATATCATCGCCGAATTGCGGAGCGAGACGAAACGCGTTGTCTTTACGTGGGAAATTCAGCCGCCAAAGCGCACAATCGCGCCGTCAGAAGAGGTTGATTTTAACAGCGCTCAGCTCAATGTTCCCAAAGGGGCAAGCGAACTCAATTTGAGTTTCTCGGGCGCTGATATTTCGCAACAGAAGTAACGGCTGATTGGCCGCAAGAGCGGGCGTTAAGGCAGATCAATTACGCGCCGCCATTCGCCCGTCGCTCGAGAGCGGCGCGGTGGCGGTGATTTTTTAAAGTCTATCGTTTCGCTCCGCACGATGCGCGCTACGGCGTTTGCCCGCGCCAAAGTCGGCGGGGTCGCAGGCTCTGCGTGCGCGGTGGCGCCTAAAAACGCCAAGAGACTCAAGATTGTGCTTCTCTGCATGGCAGAGGTTAAGACTTTCTTAACGATCACGCACAAGGGCTATTCAAAGTTAACGCAAAAAAAGGCGGCGAAGGCGAGCTTTTCGACCATTGCAGGGCGGGAACTGCTCTGCTAGAGGCACGCCCCTACCAGTCATGAGCAGGGCTTTGTAAGAAGCACTTCTCGGTGATTTATGAAGATGGCGTGCGGCCATGGCGGAACTGGTAGACGCGCAACGTTGAGGTCGTTGTGGGCGAAAGCCCGTGGAAGTTCGAGTCTTCTTGGCCGCACCATCAAGCCCGACAATGGGCATAATCAGCCGTACCCAAAGGGGTGGCTAAGGCCCCGTCGCCATTTTGGGGCTTTCGGGCTCAACCGTAACGACATCAAGATGAACGCTGGGTTGAACGTTCGTAATCCGGATGACCCCTGAAAGCGTTGGCTTTATTTGGGCAACCGAGGCCGAGAGCGTTGCCACTTGGACCCGGTAATTTCCGTAAGGCACGGCTTCAAAGAGGAAGAAGCCATCAAATTCGCTGCGCGCGCGCGCCGCAACATGGCCCTTGAGATCAACAAGCTCGAGATCGACGCCCTGCAGATTGCCGCCGCCAGGATGAACCAACGTACCGTCGACCTCTCCTGTACCGACCAGCGGCAGATCAACCACGACGGTCATGCCAGGGCGCGGCGTAACGACGATCCCAGGTGTTGCGGGCTGGATTAGCGGATCCGGGAGCGAGCTCGCATCAATGCCGATCAAAACGGGGATGAAGGGTTCAACATCTCCAATGATCACAGCGCCGTTTGGATCGGTCAGATCGCGGACCGGCGCTGTACCCGCAGCCAGCTGGACATCTTTTTCAAGCGGCTCATCGGCCTGACGTTTCCCATCGCCGTTCACATCGTGATAAACGCGCGCGAGGATCTGGCCCTGACTGGCTTGATGGCTCGAAGTCATGCGAACATGCCCGGGATTGCGGGGATCAGCGCCAAGGCTGAATGAAAAGCTAAGGCCAAAGGCAACCGATCCGTCGGTTGCCGCCTCGCCGCTCGCGGTAAGCGAGAAGCGTTCGAACCGGCGGATATAGCCGACACCCAAACGCGCCCGATCTTGCGTGCGATCATAGCTCAAATCAGCGCGCAGGTCAGCAGCCTCGCGAATATCGCCTTGCCCAGACCATTCGCCGATCACCGTGATACTTTCAAAGCGCGCGACGGGGGCGATCTTGAATAGGGTTTCGCCGCGCAGCCGCAATCGCCCGATCCGCGCGTGCGCGAGCAACGCTGTATCAATTTCCTCTGCCGAATTTTGGCCAGAGACAGCGGTGCGGCGGCGCCAGCTGGTCTCGCTTGAAAATGTCATACGTCCGATATTGGTTGAAACACGCGACGAAAAGTCGAGATTGGCTTGGCCGTCGCGTCGCGTCGTGTAGCGCGCGTCAAAATGGAGCGGTACGATGGTCGTCCCCAGCGTGACATTGCGATCGAGCGAGAGACTGTGGCGACTCGTTACATTTTCGAGCACCCGGTCAGATCGGAATCCGCCAATGGCAAATAAACTTTCGCCTGCCACGTAAAATCCCGAATATTCGCCGAGCACGCTGCCGCGAAAGGCGCTACCGCCCCTCAAATCGCTCGCATAAGACGCCTCAAACAAAGCCGGGCCGAGCGCGCGCCGCACCGAGCCTTCCAAAAAGTTGCGCCGCCCAACTTCTCGAATGCCTATACTATGGACCCCGAGCTGGACGGCCGTTCGAGCATCAATGCCGCGCTCAACGCCGAGCGACCCGCGCCACAGGCCAGTGCCAAACCGGCGGCCGCCGACGTTCAAAAGATCTTGGCCATCTTGGTTGACCCCCGCCCAATACCAAGTTTTACGCGGTGGAATGCTATCAAAGCCGACCGTAACGGTCCTTTCCTCGCGCCGGATTTGCCCTTGCGGGCCATAGAGGACGACCTCAAACCGGTTTTGACCGTAAAGCAGCGGTACGTTCAAAAATTCGTAGCGCCCATCTTGGCGATCAGGTGCGAGGCTGAGCAATTGCCCATTGCGATAGAGTTCAGCATCCCACCCGGCGGGAATTTCACCCCTGAAATCGGTGTGGTCAAAGCTATCGGGCCGGTCAAGCGGGCGATTGGTGATCATCGCGCCGCGTCCGATATTGGCCTGCGAGACAATCGCTGTGGAATAGCCACCAACATCGCCAAACGCGATCTGCGTTACCGGAAAGCGGGTGCCCAGAAGCGCGCCTTCAGGGTCAACGCGGTAAGCGCGGACCCTCAGGGATTCAGGGGCCGCGCGGCGATCCGAAGCGAGGCGGGCATCATAGGCAATGGGGCCGATTTCGCCGCTCGCGAACACTTCATATTGAATGTCGGGCGAAACCGAGCCCTTGCCCTCGCGCATGAGGCCAAAATTCACGACAGCGTCAACGGCTGGTGGCTTGACGCCACGATAAGGCGCGTCGGCTTGAGGCAGGCTCCGCAGGTCAAAGCTTTTGACTGGCTGGACCTTGGCCGCCCGTGCGCGGCGCTCTTGTGCCATTTCAACGGGAAGCTTTTCGGTCGCCTTGATGACGAGAATGGCGTTGCCGGTATCCGCCTCAAGCTTGATCCCGAGCCAACTGCCGAGCGCCTGCGCGTTGACGCACCAGCCTTCGGGCGTATCGTAAACCGCATTGTCTGGCAGCTTTTGTGTTTTGTTCATGATTTGTACTGTGTTGGCTTCGCGGTCAATGACCAAGCTATTCCGCTCAGAAAAGGCCCAGCCAGTTGCGCGGCGCAACTTCTTGTCCAAACGCACCGGAATATCGAGCGCCATGATCATATCGGCCATGTCGAGACACGTACCTTCGGGGGTATGATAGCCGCGCACACCGTCGCCAAGCCGCCATTGCCCAAGCCGGACATCGAACAGCACCGCGTCATCGTCATTGGCCGCCCACGGCGTCGTTGCCTGAACAGCCAAAGGCTGGCCGAGCCCGAAAAGGGCTACGACCAGCCCAAGGGCTCGGCGAAGGGGGCGAAAAAAACGCTTCATTTCAAGGCTTTAATGTAACTCCGCGCGATCAACGAATCACGGTCTGGACTTCGGCGATCACACGACCGCCAGCTTCGGGATCTTCCACATATTGCACGGTGGCCGGCCCCTTAAGGAGTGGCGCTAATTCTGGCGGCAGCGGCAAATGCACGTCACGCTGCGCTACTTCGGCGTAAATGGCGATGCCGCGCGCTTCATACACAGGCTTTGCTTGGCCCGGCTTGAAGATGCGGATGCCGCCGTAGGTTGAACGCGTTCCTTTGCGGGTGAGCGCGACGACAAGTTCTGATTTGCCATCGACCGTGACCACGCGCGGATTGCTGATCGCAGCGGTCGCTTCTAAGCGCCCTTTGCGCACGATGATGGGAATCGTAACCCCGTAAATCGGCGTAATCGAGATCGAAACGCCTGTGGCCTGCGCCGGAGCCGTAATAGGCTTCGCATCTGGAATCGCGCGAAAGAGCATATGAACGCGGTATTCGCCGTCGGGCAGGTCCGCAGGCGGGCGAAGGCCAATTCTGATCGACTGCGGCTGGTTTGGTGCCAAGACAATTTTGCGCGGCGCATAGCTAATCATCGCGAGCGCTTTTTTCTCGCGGTCATTGGCCGCGTCTGGCGCTATGTCTTCAAGTGTCCCATCGGGCAGCATGCGGCGGACTTCGAGCGAAATGCGGTAGGTTGCCGTCTCGCTACCGATATTATTGAGAATGACCTCAGTGCCGCGCGCGCCCTCAAGAACAACGCGAGTCGGCGCGACCAAAAGATCGCCATTCCCTGCACGAACGGGTGCGGCGAGAATGGCTGCAGCAAGCAGCGACCCCGTAATCAATCTGCGTCCAAACATGACTTACTCCCAATACCGGCTGCACACAGCGCGTCAGCCGCGCGCAAACCTTTGAATGAGAGAATGCGCAGATTTTGGTAAAGATACTGCTAACCAGACGGTGCTTCATGAGGCGCACGGCGACAATGAAAAAGGCCCGCCTGTCGCAACCGACAGGCGGGCCCCAATCTGAGCCGTAAAGCAAAGGCTTACTGGTAGTTCACCGTCACAGTGAACACGCCCGAATAGGCGCCAGCAGCTTGCGTGCCGCCAACCGCGAGCGAGCCCGAAACGACAAACGCGTCGGTGCCGTCAAGAACGAGGCTCGATGGCGTGCCGGTCAGTGTTGCGGTCATGTTGTTCGTGCCCGAGCTCAGCGTTACTGTGCCTGGAACCGAAATACCCACCGTCTGGCCGACAACACCGGTGATGCCGAAGCCGGCAGCCGAAGTTGGGCCCGAGCAGATGAGGCCAGCGCCGCATGTGCGCGCACCAGCAACGTCAACACCAACCGAACCGCCCGAAGTGCCGATTGCGATGGTGCCGAAATCAAGATCGCTGGTCTTTGTCACCGTGACAGGTGCCAAGATTGTTGCCGAAGCATTGGCATTGGCCGTCGCGGCCTGTGCCGAAGTGGCTGAAACGCCGAGCGATGCCACAACAGCAGCCATCGCAAATTTAACAGAATTCTTCATGTCCCAATTTCCCCTTGGTCATACACTAAAGTGAATGGAACTATGCCCCACTCAGGAAACGCCTCTAGGGGAAGAAGTGTTCAGCCTTTGCTTTCGAGACTGGTTAACGGCGGCATAATGAATTTGCCCATAGCTTATTCGTAATCGGCGGTAATCGGCACATTACCGCGAAAATTGCCGGAAACCTGGCCGCGTACAACCAATCTTCCCCCAAAGGAAAAGACAAGCGTTCCGGTGGAATCAAGCCGAGGTGCCGCAGAAAGATCCGTTTTGAGATCAACCACTTCGGCGGTTGCGCCCGTGGATGAGCGCAATTGAACGCGCGCTGGCAGGTCGATTCGCACCGCTGCAAAAGGCGTGCCGGTAACCCTTGCTGTGCCCTTGAGCACAAGCCCGCCCATATCCCTGAGGCCGCCCGACACCCGGCGATTGCCGCCGCGCGGATCAACGGTCACGTCTCCACCCTGCCCTGTATCACTCGCGATGCGGCTAAAATCGAGAGCCGTCTCTACCTCAATCCGCAACGGAGCCTGCGGCGCACTCGGCATAGGCTCTGGCTTGTCAATCACGGGCTCACAAAGGCGGCACACTAGGGGCGCGCCGCCAAAGGTCGCCGATTCCGCGAGCACTGCGGCAAGCAAGCCAAAGAGAGAATTTTGAAGCCAAGCCATAGGGTTGGAAAATAGGCGCTAAAAATCAACAATTTACTAACCATGCCGCGGCTCGGCGCAAGGCCGCGCGTACCGGCACGTGCAAGGCGCTTGCCAGCAGCGCGATTGGCGCGCAGACTGGCAGCATCATGACGAAACTAACTCTTTCACCAGAGGCGTGGCAAGCGCGCCTGAGCCCCGAACAATTTCACGTCTTGCGCCAAGGCGGAACCGAGCGCGCCTTTAGTGGGGCGCTTTATCATAATGAAGCCGACGGCCTTTATCGCTGTGCTGGGTGCGAGGCCCCTTTGTTTCAAAGCGACACCAAATATGAGTCAGGGTCGGGCTGGCCAAGCTTTTATGCGCCGGTCAGCGATGATGCTGTAACACAGATCAAAGACGAATCGCACGGAATGGTCCGAATCGAGATACGGTGCGGCACCTGCGACGGTCATTTGGGGCATGTTTTTCCCGATGGTCCGCAGCCAACGGGGCTGCGCTACTGCATGAACAGCGCCTCGCTGAGCTTCGACGCCGCAAGTCCGTCTGAAAATGACACGGCGTGATTGGCCTCAAGTTAAAAACGTCGCTTGTCGCCGCGAATCTTCGTCGATAGTAACCCAACGTAATGGCTCGCGCGCGCTCTCGATCTTCAATGCCTGCTGAGCGGGGGTGGTTCTTCCGACTTTTTCGTTTTGGGCTTTGGGCCGCGCTTGCTGGCTTTGTGGCTTTGGCGATCACCGTCGGAGTCGCGTGGTCATCCCTGCCCGATGTTTCGACGTTACGAACCCGCGATTCGCTGGGTCAGGTCATCCGAGTGCGCGATGCGCACGGTACCATGCTGGTCTCGCTCGGTCCCATATACGGCGAGTGGGTGGCCTATCAGGATATTCCGCCTGTCATGGTCGATGCGATGGTCGCGGTGGAAGACAAGCGTTTCAGAGTGCACCCCGGCGTCGATCCCATTGGCTTGGTC
>JBEGTP010000117.1:0-7784 GCA_041179365.1 Pseudomonadota bacterium | reverse complement strand
ACATAGATGCAATATAGCTTCTTCGACTCGTCATCGCCAGCGTTCGCGGCCTTTTGGTTGATGAACGTGTCGATCGCAACAGCGGTCTTGCCGGTCTGACGATCGCCGATGATCAATTCGCGCTGGCCACGGCCCACGGGAACCAGAGCGTCAATCGCCTTGAGACCCGTCTGCACTGGCTCATGCACCGACTTGCGCGGGATGATGCCGGGCGCCTTGACTTCAACGCGGCTGCGCTTGTCGGCAATGATCGGGCCTTTGCCGTCGATGGGGTTGCCCAAAGCATCCACCACACGGCCCAGCAAACCCTTGCCCACGGGCACGTCCACAATGGTGCCGGTGCGCTTGACGATGTCGCCTTCCTTGATCTCGGAGTCCGAGCCAAAGATCACGACGCCGACATTGTCGGCCTCGAGGTTGAGCGCCATGCCCTGCACGCCGTTGGCGAACTCGACCATTTCGCCCGCCTGGACGTTGTCGAGCCCGTAGATGCGGGCGATGCCGTCGCCTACCGACAGCACCTGGCCAACCTCGGAGACCTGCGCTTCGGTGCCGAAGCTCGCGATCTGGTCCTTGATGACCTGTGAGATTTCTGCGGCGCGGATATCCATGACTAGCCTTTCATCGCTGTCGCGAGGGTATTGAGACGGGTTTTGATCGAGCTATCGATCATCTGGGAGCCGATCTTGACGATCAGCCCACCAAGAATGGCGGGATCAACATTCAGATTGACCGCAACATCGCGGCCAACTTTTGCTTTAAGTTGTTTTTTAAGCGCAGTGACTTGGCTTGCTTCAAGTTTGTGTGCACTCGTGACGTCTGCGGTCGCTTCGCCGCGATAGGCAGAGGCAAGCGCCGTATAGGCGGCGATGATCGCGCCAAGTTCTGCAAGTCTTCGATTTTGCGCGACGACGCCGAGAAAGTTCGTCGAAATTTTGTCGAGCTTCATCGCCTTTGCAAGGGCGGCAACACCCGCTGAAGCGGCCTCGCGCGTCACCAGCGGATTGGTCGCGAGTAACCGGAAATCTGCCGAATCACGCAAAGCCTTGGCGAGCGAAGCGAGGCTCGCGCTCACGCCGTCGATGCTCTTTTTGTCTTTCGCAAGCGAGAACAAAGCAGTGGCGTAACGCCCTGCTAGGCTGGCTTGGACATTGGCCTGTGTGCCGCCGGAACTATCCACGCGTGAAATTTCCCCAACGAAGGAATTGAATATGGTTGCGACTGTTTTTAGCGCTTTTGCACTTCAAAGTCGCGGCGCGCCTAGCAATGATTTTGGAGCGATGCAAGATGGGATTGGCGCTTGTGATCTGAATCTCTTCATGCTGGAAGAGGTTCAAGGCAATGATGAAGGACCGAGAAGATGGGCGAGATGACCACAATGAAAATGGCGGACGGCGCAGAAATCGCGATTTATCATGCCCAGGCTCAGGGCGTGCGGCGGGGAGGCCTCGTCTTGATTCAAGAAATCTTCGGCGTGACAGATCATATCCGCGAGCTTTGTGATGAATATGCCGCCGATGGTTATGAAGTGCTCTCGCCAGCGCTCTTCCACCGCGAGGACCCGGGCTTTGAATGTGATTATACCGGGCCGCAATTCGAACATGCCGTCGATCTTGCACGCAAGCTCCACCCCTTTGAGCTTAGCATCGCCGACGCGATGACCTGCGTCGACGCACTGAAGGAGAAGGGGCCCGTTTTCATGACCGGCTATTGCTATGGCGGCTCCGTGACCTGGCGTTGTGCGCAACTCAGCGATGATCTGGCGGCGGCGAGCAGCTACTACGGTGGGCACGTGCCAAGTGTTTTCGCAGATACTGCCCCAAAATGCGCCACCATCTGCCACTTCGGACGCTTTGATCAGGGGATACCGATGGAAGGCGTTGAGGCGCTCATTGCCAAGGAGCATCCCACCGCGCAGATTTTTGTTTACGAAGCCAATCACGGATTTAACTCAGACCGCCGCAAGGATTATCACGAGGAAAGCAGCGAATTGGCGCGCGAACGGACGCTGGGTTTGTTTAGGGCTTGCGGGGGGTGAATTCTGTCCCATAGAGTGGTACATAGTCCCTATGAGAATGGTTGAATGATCTTCGGCTATCGCGATAACTGGTTTCAACAGTATTTCGTTGATGACGTTCATTCTCGGCATATTCCAACGGAGATTGAGGCGCGTTTGCTTCGCAAGTTGCAAATGATCGATGATGCCACCAGCGATCAAGACTTGCGCGCGTGCCGCCGAGCAATCCTTTTGAGAAGCTCAGCGGAAAATTGAAGGCCCATCATTCGATTCGCGTCAATCGCCAATGGCGACTGATCTTTCGATGGGACGGCCAGAGCGGAGAAGCGAGCGACCTTTATCTTGACGATCATGGATATAAATAAGGACGACGACCGATGTTGATGACTAAGCGCAAACCAGCTCCTATCTCAGAAATTCTAATTGAGGAGTTTATGGAACCGCTTCGCCTTACCCAGTCGACACTGGCAGAAGCGATGGGTGTGCCGCGCAAGCATGTGAATGAGCTTTGCAATGCCAGACGGAGGGTAACCGCGCCAACTGCGCTGATCCTCGCACGGGTGTTTGGGAACAGCGCGGAATTCTGGCTCAACATCCAGCGCCGCACTGATTTGTGGGAAGCGCTGCACGACACAAAGGAAGCGGCGCGGATTGGCCGGGCTAGGCCTCTAGATTTGGCGGCTTGAAGGGGATCGAGAGTTCGGCGTGTGGAGGGTGATAAGGCACCTCACTGCTAACTAACCAAAAGACATGGACAAAATGGCCGCAATGCGGTTTTGTGTCGGGACGCACAGTCTTGCAAAGGTCCTTTAAAATGCAAATCACCCCAATGGCAGAGCTTATCGGCGCTGAGGTCTCTGGTGCGCAGCTCGCAGCGCTGGGCGATGGCGAGATGGCGGATCTTCAGGCCGCGCTCGCGAATCATGGCGTGCTCCATATTAGGGACCAAGAATTCACGCCAGAACAGCATATCGCTTTTGCGAAGCGTTTCGGTGGGATTGATGTCAACAACTTCTTCCCCGCGAACGGAGGATACCCCGAAATTGCCGAGGTGCGAAAAGCCGAGGCGCAAACGACCAATATCGGCGGTGGCTGGCACACCGATCACAGCTTTGATCAGATTCCGGCGATGGGTTCGATCCTCGTCGCGCGGGAACTTCCGCCTGTCGGCGGCGATACGCTCTTCGCGAGCATGGGGGCTGCTTATGACGCGCTATCCGATGGCCTGAAGGCGACGCTGCGCACGCTGCGCGCCGTTCATTCCTCTGATCATATTTACAGTCCGGACGGTTTTTATGCGAAGACCGATATGGCGAGCGATCTCAAAGGGCAGGATGTGCGCACCCGTGCTGTCCACCCTGTGATTATCAAGCATCCGGTGACAGGGCGGCCTTTGCTCTATGTCAATTTTGGCTTCACACTGCATTTCGAAGGTTGGACAGTCGATGAGAGCCGGCCGCTCTTGCAATATCTCTATGAAGTCGGGCGGCGCGAAGCGTTTCAATGCCGGATCGCGTGGAAGCCCGGCTCGGTCGCTATATGGGATAATCGTTCGACGTGGCACCTCGCAATGAATGACTATCACGGTCACAAGCGCGTGATGCACCGGATCACAATGTCAGGGGTGGGGCTGGAGGCGGCTTAAAGTTTGAGAGCAAGATTTGGGACGCTATTTGTTCTCCTTTTCGCTAGATCAGTTCCCACAATTGAAGGAACGACCATGACCTACCGAATCGAAGGCCTGAAGCGCGCCGAATTCGCCTCCCTATTCACAATGAACGCCGATGAGCTGGCGGGACAGGATGCCTTGCGTGTTGTGGCGGACGGCCCGGGCTTTCCGTGCCGGGTGAGCCTTGAGGATGCAAAGGCGGGCGAATCCCTCATCTTACTCAACTATACAAGCCATGATGTCGCGACGCCTTATCGGTCGACCTATGCGATTTATGTTCGCGAGAATGGGGCCGAGGGGGAAGCCTATATTGATCGTCCGCCGCCTGTGTTTGCAGGGCGACCACTTGGGCTGCGGGCTTTTGACGCAGGCGGGATGCTCTGCGATGCCGCGCTTGCCTTGCCGGGGCAAGCCGATGAAAAAATCCGCGCGCTGTTCGACAATCCCGAAATCGCGTATATTCATGCGCATAATGCAGCGCACGGCTGCTTTTCGGCAAGGGTAGAACGGTGCGGATGAGGCGCAGTGGGGAGGTTGATTGCACCCGGGCCTTTGCTGCTTTCGAGGCGCGCGACCGCAGTATGGACGGGCAATTCGTAGGCGCAGTCAGGACCACGCGCATTTACTGCAAGCCCAGCTGCCCCGCGCGACGGCCTCTGCGCGAGAATGTCACCTTCTACTGGACTCCGGCCGAAGCGCGCATGGCCGGCTACCGTGCCTGCAAGCGCTGCTTGCCCGATGATGTCGGCCGTGACCGCGAAGGCGTGGCCAAGGCGCTCGCGCTGATCTCCGCGCGCGAAGAACGGTTGTCGCTGGATGCAATGGCTTCTGCAGCGGGCTATGCCCCGCATCATTTTCACCGCGTCTTCAAGCGCGCGATGGGTGTGACGCCAGCCGCCTTTGTCCGCGGTGAGATGGCAAAACGCGCCGAGATCGCGCTCGAGACTGCGGCGCGCGTGACCGATGCAATTTACGATGCTGGCTATTCCGGTCCAAGCCGCTTCTATGCCAAGATCAACGGACGTTTAGGGATGACGCCAAGCGCGTGGAAAAATGGCGGGGCCGGCGTGACCATTCGCTGGGCAATAGCCGAAACGAACCTTGGCAACATGCTGATCGCTGCGACCGACAAAGGGATTTGCCGCCTGTCGTTTGATGAGGATGAAGGCGCGCTGCACCACCGCTTTCCCAAGGCGCAAATCGAAAAAGGCGACGCGGCAATGGCGGACCTTGTGACCCGTGCGGTGGCGGCAGTCGATCACCCCAGGCAAATGCCCGACCTTCCGCTGGATGTGCAGGGCACGGCCTTTCAGCAAGCGGTTTGGCAAGAGTTACAGCGCATCCCACCAGGCGAAACGCGAACCTATGCTCAAATCGCAGCGGCTGTTGGTAAGCCAAAAGCCATTCGCGCAGCGGGCTCGGCTAACGGCGCAAACAATGTTGCAGTGCTTATCCCCTGTCACCGTGTCATCAGGAGCGATGGGACGATGGGTGGTTATGCGTACGGGATCGATCGCAAAGAAAAACTCCTCGAACGGGAAAGAATGAAATGATAAATAAGGTAGAAACCTTCGCTGCGCTCCACGTCGCGGGCGACCCGTTGATCTTGTTTAATATCTGGGACGCTGGGAGCGCCGTTGCCGTCGCCAAGGCAGGGGCGCGAGCCATAGCCACGGGCAGTTGGGGCGTTGCTGGTGCACACGGGATTGGGGACGGCGAGAAGCTACCGCTCGATACCGCGCTGAGGACGCTCGCTGAGGTTGTGGCCGTCACCGACTTACCCGTCAGTATCGATATGGAAGCGGGCTACGGCGCGGATGCGGAGCGCGTCGGTGAATCTGTGAAACGCGCGGCGGATGCAGGCGCTGTTGGCATTAATCTCGAGGATAAGGACCCTGTCACGCGAACGCTTTTCTCAGTGGCTGATGCAAGTGCGCGCATCAAGGCGGCTGCCGAGACCGGCGTGTTCGTCAATGCGCGGGCCGACATCTTCATCCTCGCACCGCCTGCCGCGCATGATGCAGCTTTGGTTGATGAATTGATCGAGCGTGCCAAGGCTTACGCTGATGCGGGAGCCCGTAGTTTGTTCGCACCGTTTCTTCAGGATGCGGCCCTGATTGAAAGGCTGTGCAAGGCCTCGCCGTTACCCATCAACATTTTGATGGGATCGCGTTGCCCCGATCACAAGACACTCGCTAAACTTGGTGTTGCGCGGATCAGTCACGGTCACGGCCCTTGGGCAGCAGCGATGACCTGGCTTGAGGGGCAGGCGCGCGAGACCTTTCAATTGCTGGACAAATGAGCGCCGACCTGCTGCACTCAATGTGGATAGGCTAGGAGAGACTCAGTGATCGTTGAAATTCCGGCAGGGAGCCCCCAAACATTGGGAGAAGCATTTGCCCATATCTACACGGTTGAAACGCCGAGCATCGATGATCTGAAGGTCATGGTTCTGGTCGAGGCGGCGGGACTGACGCTTTACGAGGAAACCGCCAAGGGCACCGACAATGCGGCAGTGAAGGATTTGCTGCTCCACAATGGCCGGGAGGAAATGGCGCATGCGCACCGCGTTTCGAAGGCCATTCGCGCGATCAACGGCGAAGATTTTCTGCCCCCAGCGGCCGCTGACAATCCCTATCTGGTCGGGCCAATCCCAAGCACCGCAGTAACAGCTGAAGGCCTGACCAAAACGGCAGACGCCGAATTTGGCGGCGACGCGCTTTATGCGCGATGGGCCGATGCCATTGGCAATGATGAGGCTGCGGCACTCTTCCGCCTGAATGGCAAAGAAGAGAGCGACCACGGCAATAGGCTTCTTCAAGCAGCAGCATTGCTCAGAGCTTAACCCCTATGACAAGCGTCGACGAAGGCACGACGGCACCGCGCAGCTGGAAACGAAGAATATTGGATCATTCTTTCTTCTTGCTCATTAGCGGGGTCGCCACTTTTGTCCTCAGTATCTTGCTGACAATTGTCGCAACGCGCGGCCTTCCGAGCGAAAAAGCGGTGCCAAGCATCGTCTGGCTAAAGGGCAGCATTGCGGCCGCTCTTTCATTTTTCGGCTATTGGATTTTTGTCCGCTTGGTCGAACGACGGACCGTCGACGAATTGTCGAGACCTCGCTGTTTGAAAGAATTGGTGTCGGGACTTGCCATTGGGGCTGGCATCTTCTCGCTCGTGGTTGCCGTTGTATGGCTTCTGGGCGGGTACCGCGTCGATGGGTGGGGTGATTTTTCAAGCATTTCGTCGGTCGTGAATATGGCTATTTTGCCCGCCATTATGGAAGAAATTCTGTTTCGCGGCCTCATTTTTCGGCTGATCGAACGGTGGCTAGGAAGTCTAACCGCGCTCTTCATTTCCGCAGCGCTTTTTGGCTTTGCCCATTATGCAAACCCGAACGCGACGCTCTTTGCGTCTCTCGCAATCGCAATTGAAGCCGGGATTCTGCTGGGGGCGATGTATATGATGACGCGCCGTCTCTGGGCTCCAATCGGGCTGCACGCGGCATGGAACTTCTCACAAGGCTGGCTTTACGGCTTGCCTGTTTCGGGTATCGCGACGACGGGCATGGTCAAAGGCGTGCTCGCCGGGTCGTGTGACCTCACAGGCTGCGCGTTTGGACTGGAAGCCTCTTGGCCCGCCGTCATTATTGCCACCATAGCTGGGCTCCTCATTCTGCGCGTTGCAGTGGGTCGAGGCCATTATGTGCCGTTCACATTTGCGGCGCTCAAGCGTGGCCTTCCCTTGGCATAAATCGGCTATTTGGGCGTTCAAACAAAACTATAGGGGTCAATGTCGACGCTGACGCGGACTGCGCGAGACCATTCCAAGCCACCTAGCCAGTCGCGCAAAACGTCTTGCACATCAAGCGTTCGGCGTGCGTGGATAAGAAGCCGCATTCGGTGGCGACCGCGCAGCATGGCAAGTGGGGCAGGGGCAGGGCCGTATACATCCATCCCTTCAATGGGGGGCGCGGTTTTTCCGATCAAATGCGCGACACTTTGAGCCTCGTTTAGTTTTTCTGATGAGATGATGATCGCGGCAAAGCGCCCAAAGGGTGGGGCATTGGCCTCACGCCGCGCTTCTGTTTCAGCGACA
>JBEGTP010000116.1:0-8417 GCA_041179365.1 Pseudomonadota bacterium | reverse complement strand
CTCGACCAAAGTTACTGCCTTCATGCTGGAACGCACGGTCCTGGCGGAGGCGATGGTTATCTTTTCGCTCCCGTAAAAGGCACCGCGCGCGATGCCGTGATCACGGTTTTGCGGAATAGCGTGGCGAGGACACAGATTGACCAGCACGATATCCAAATGCTCCTATGGGCGATTGTGGCGCGGGCGAAGTTTGAAAATCTTGATACCAAGCTTAAAATGATCGCCTCACAATTGCTGAGCCAGAAACAGCTTGCGGCGCTCAATCGCAATGCGCTTTCGGTTCTGACCAGCCCAGAGCTCGCGCGCGTAACCGGTGGCTTGCCCACACCTCTCCGCCGGATCGCCGAAGCCGAATCGCGTATGCGCAGCTTGCTCGCTGTGCCGGGCTCTTCCTATTCAGATATTGAGCGTATCGCCGTATTGGGCGGCGTCGCGCCGCGCGGTGAAGGCAGTATCGAAACGCCGCAAGGCCGCTGGAGCCTGCATCCAGACGGCTATTGGGTGCGCTATATCCCCAATGGCTACCGGAATACGCTCGTGCAGATTTGGGTGCCGGTCGGCAGCGCGGGTATAGGTAAAGATTACGATCCTGCGACCCATATTGCTGTTCCCGGCAATACTGCACGGCAGAGATTGGCCCAATCTGGCCGCATTTATGTGAATTGATTTTTGCTCTCTTTTGTGAATTATTGTGAATGCGTTTTGGCGTGCACAATAGAAGATCGGAAGAGGGGGCATAATGATTGGGACGATCCTTCACTTTGACAGTGAAACGGATGGGGGCGTGTTGCGCGGCGAAGATGGTGTCAGATACCGTTTCGCGCGCGCAGATTGGGCGTCGCTAGGGTCACCGATAGCAGGCGATATTGTCGACTTTGAGCCCGACAATGCGCGTGCGACCGAAATTTTTGTGACGAGCCGTATTGCCGTTGCCGAGCCTCCCGTGTCTCAAGGCGCGCCCTTCGTCACACAAACTCCCGACACGACAGTCGCCTCCATTGCCCCCGCCGTCTCAGGCACCACAGTCACACAGATAGTGGCCGAAGCTGCGCCCCTTGCTGCACTCCCTTCTTCATCTTCGGAGCCAATGACCGCACTGGGAGAAGTGTCGATGCCATCGGGGCTTGGCGCGCGCTTTTTCATCGCTTATTTGATCACGCTCATTCCGACTTATATTTTGCCGTACTTTGGCTCAAACTCGATGCTGATCAACGGTATTGGTGCGGAAATCGCAGGGGGCAGGCCGGTTCAATTTTGGTATCATATCAGTGCCTATGCTGGTTTGATCTTCCTCGCCTATATTCGCGGTGTTCGGATCGCCCGCGTCTGGCTTTTTGCATTTCCAATTTTCGCGATGTTTTTTGATCTTGTACCAGTCATCAACAACATCCCGTGGGTGCCATCGATCCTCAATATCGCCGCGCTGTATATTGGCGCGTCTCGTTCGGCTCCCGCTGGCTATGCGCCAGAGAGTCTCAATACCAAGATTGAATTTGGCCTTTGGGCAATCGCTGCTTTTTCGGCCTTTGCGATCTTTAAAATCTGGATGACGCCATTTAACTATGGCAATCCCTTTGCAAGCTCGATGCTCCTCTGGCCAGTGTTGGGTTTGGCAGGTTTTTTCGCGTTTAAATATCGTATTGGTGAAGGCGCTGCCTTGGTCGCAACCTTTGGGGGCACTGAGAATAGTGCGCCTGAAGCGAGCCCAATCGAACGAAGCACCATCGCGGACCCGCAAAGTGCGGGAACACCTGTATTTTCACCTTCTTCTTCTCATACTCCATCTTTAAAAACGGCCGAGCCTGTCGCTGCTGTGCCGTCGGCGGCTTCGTATTGTCCGCAATGTGGTTTTCGCAATTCACAAGGAGACAGTTTTTGCGGGGACTGCGGCACGGGGCTGGAGGTCATTGGCTCTTGAGTCTCTTTTGCGCCGCATGTGGGAGCAGCCTGAAGCTCAATTTGAAATTCTGCACCCGCTGCGGCGCAGCCATCGAGCCCCGTCCCGCTGAAGAGCGTCTTGGTGAGGAAACGACTGGCGTGCTTGCCCAGCCACACTGGATCATTGTTGGTTTAATTGCTGTGAGCCTGATTGGTGGGGCTCTTTTTTATGCGCTGGCGCAACCCAAAGCAGAAATTTGTGGTCAAGCGACGACAACAGCTGCCGCAGGCTGCGCGGATGCGGCGGCACCTCAGATGGAACCACCCAACTCGGGTGAGTGGGTGCGACGGGTGACATCAAACCAAACAATGGCTGGCACTGGCTTCTATATCGTGCTGGGCAGCTTCCCCGATGCGAATGGCTCAGCGCAAAATGTCGTCACCAACCGCATAAAGGTGTTTATGCAGTGCAGCCGTGTGAAGCCCAATCAGGCGCTTTCGCACGAATTTGAAGGCATGCGGCCTGACTATGCTATCGTCTTTCTGGGCGGCTATCATGATCATCAAATGGCGACCGAGATTCTTGCTTGGGCTAAAAAATGCCAAGCCGATGCCTATATGAAACCGGCTCGTTGGGTGGGGCTCGAATAGATCAAGCGTTGCCTCCGGCCTTATCCCCATCTTTCTGCGCCGCCCCTTTGCGCGAATCGGTGGTCCGTGGTTAAGGACAGATCATGGCTCACGCGCCCTTTGTTCCCCTTCGGATTTTCTCGGCCTTCACGATGCTGGAAGGTGCCATAGAGCCAAAAGCGATCGCCAAGCGCGCGCGTGAGCTGGGGTTTCCAGCAGCGGCGCTGTGTGATCGCAACGGGCTTTACGCGGCACCGCAATTTTCGAGCGCGTGCAAGGGGGCTGGCGTCCAGCCCATTATCGCAACCTTTCTGTGCGTTATGCGGCCTGATCGGCCGGAAGCCGTTCCCCCTGCCTTTGATTGGCTCGCACTCTATGCGCAGGATGATGCGGGCTATGACAATCTGTGTACGCTTGTCTCCGCAGCGCATCTTGATCGCCCGATTGAAGAACCCGCCCATGTTACGATCGATCAACTAGAGGCGCATAGTGCAGGGCTGCTTTGCCTGACGGGTGCTGCTGAAGGCGCACTCTGCCGCTTGTTCGCTGATGCGCAGGATCACGCGGCCTATGCCTATGTTGATAGGCTCCTTCAGATTTTCCCTGGACGGTTGTATGTTGAGATCGCTCGGCGGCTTGACCCGATTGAGGGTGCGTCTGAAGAAGCGCTGCTGGATATGGCTTACCGGCTGGATTTGCCGATTGTCGCGACGAACCCTGCAAATTTTGCAGAGGCTGATTTCCACGCCGCTCATGATGCGATGCTCTGCATTGCGGCCTCCAGCTATGTTGACCGTGATGACCGCGTCAAAAGTTCGCCAGACGCTTGGATAAAACCCGCAAAAGACATGCGGCTCCTCTTTGATGATTTGCCCGAAGCGCTTGCCAATACATTGGTGGTGGCGCAGCGCTGCGCCGCAATGGCACCGAGCCGCGATCCAATTTTGCCGACAATTGGTGGAAAAGAAGAAGAGAAAGCATTGTTGCGGCGAGATGCAACCGCGGGGCTTGAAGCGCGCCTGGCAAAAGCGAACGGTGCCGACAAACAGGTTTATCTTGATCGCCTTGAGTTTGAACTCAACGTCATCGCTGACATGGGCTTTGCTGGCTATTTCCTAATCGTTGCTGACTTCATCAAGTGGGCAAAAGACCATAGTATCCCGGTAGGGCCGGGGCGCGGATCGGGCGCTGGATCGCTCGTCGCGTGGGTGCTGACGATCACCGATCTCGATCCCATTGCGCTTGGGCTGTTGTTCGAACGCTTCCTCAACCCAGAACGCGTGTCGATGCCCGATTTCGATATCGATTTTTGCGAAACACGGCGCGAGGAAGTGATCCGCTATGTCCAGCAAAAATATGGCCGCGATCATGTAGCGCAGATTATTACTTTCGGGCGGCTAAAGGCGCGGGCTGTGCTGAAGGATACCGGTCGCGTGCTGCAGATGAGTTACGCCCAAGTTGATCGCTTGGCCAAGGCTGTACCCAATCACCCAACCGATCCTTGGACCCTAGACCGTGCGCTCAACGGTGTTTCTGAAATAGCGGCCGAGTATAAAGGAGACGCGCAAGTCAGGCGCTTGTTCGATCTTGCGCTCAAGCTTGAAGGTCTCCCACGTCATAGCTCGACACATGCCGCAGGCGTGGTGATCGGAGATCGGCCCCTGTCGCAGTTAGTGCCGCTCTACCGCGATCCGCGCTCTGACATGCCCGTCACCCAATTTGACATGAAATATGTCGAAGATGCGGGGCTTGTTAAATTCGATTTTCTCGGCCTGAAAACGCTTTCTGTCCTGCACAAAGCGCTTGATCTTATTGAGGCGCGCGAAGGGCATCGGCCTAAGTTAGAAGATTTGAGTTGGGATGATGAAGCGGTTTATGCCCTCCTCCAGAAGGGTGAAACGGTTGGGGTTTTCCAGCTGGAATCCGAAGGCATGCGCCGGACACTTGCCGCCGTTCGTCCGAGTAATTTCGGAGACATTATCGCGCTCGTGGCGCTCTATCGTCCTGGCCCGATGGACAATATCCCACTCTTTGGCGATCGCAAAAATGGGCGTGTGGCGATTGAATATCCGCATCCTGCGCTAGAGGGCATCCTTGCGGAAACCTACGGCGTGTTTGTTTATCAAGAGCAGGTCATGCAAGCGGCGCAAATCCTAGCGGGCTATACGCTTGGCGGCGCGGACCAGTTGCGGCGTGCAATGGGCAAAAAGATCCAATCAGAAATGGATGCGCAACGCGATATTTTTGTGAAGGGTTGTGGCGAAAAGCACGGCATTGAGCCCGGAAAGGGCAATGAACTTTTTGACTTGATCGATAAGTTCGCGGGCTATGGATTCAACAAGAGCCACGCGGCGGCCTATGCGTTGATTGCTTATCACACGGCCTGGCTTAAGGTTCATTATCCGTCGGATTTTTACGCGGCGTCTATGGCGTACGACATTTCGAATACGGACAAACTCTCGATCTTTGCCGATGATATGCGCCGCATGGGCATAGCGATGCTGCCGCCCTGTATTAACGCCTCTGAGAGTGACTTTAGCGTTCAGCCGCATGAGGAGGGCTTGGCGGTCCGCTATGCTTTGGGCGCGCTTAAAGGGGTGGGCGAAGCCGCGATGGAAGCGCTGTGCCTCGACCGCGAAACAAATGGTCCCTTTGTCTCGCTTGATCAATTCTCAGACAGGATCAATCCGCGCATTCTCAACCGCCGGCAACTTGAAAGCTTAGCGGCTGGCGGGGCCTTTGATGCGCTTGATCTGAACCGTGCGGGGGTCCACGCGCTGGCCGAGACGCTACTCGCAGTTGCCTCCCAAGCCGAAGCCTCGCGGGTCAGCGGTCAAGGCGGACTATTTGGTGGCGAAGAGCATAAAGCGGCGCATGTCAAAGTGCCGCTTGATGTGCATTGGTCTACGGCCGAACGGATGGCGCAGGAAAAAGAAGCGTTTGGCTTCTATCTTTCAGCACATCCAGTTGACCGGTATAATCACCTTGCAAAAGCGCATGCCGCACGCAGCTTTTCTGAACTGTGTGCGATGCCCTCACCAAGCGATGGCGGGCGCTACGGCGCGACAATGGCCTGCCTTATTGAAGATGTGAAATGGCGCACGTCGGCGCGCGGCAGGCGCTACGCCAATATCGCTATCTCTGATGCATCGGGATCACTGATCGCCAGCTGCTTTGACGATGCGACTGCGCGTGAGCTCGAAGAAGCGGCCAAAGCCAATTTGTGCGGTCTCTTGACCGTAGAATTGGATCGCCCCACCGGCGAAGAAACACCGCGCGTTTCGATCAAGCGTATTCAGCGTTTTGATGGTCTCGCGACGAACACGCGGCTGCAAGCGGTGGTGCGCATCACGGATTCAATGGCCGCAGCGCAACTTTCGAAAATTGTTTCCGGTGAACGCGGCGGGCGCGGTGAAATAATTTTAGAACTCATGACGGGTGACACAAAACCGGTGCGTCTTCATGTTGGCCGTGACTATGCCCTTGATGCAGAGCTTGCCGCTAAAATTGAAACGCTGCCGGGCGTTGTATCGGTCACAATTGGAACGGCTGCACAGCCACGGCTTGCTTTAGTTAGCTAGAGAAATGCCTCGGCCCTTGCATCTTTTGTAGGGATTGTCACAGTCAACCGCTTGAGATGAGAGAGGGCAACAGGCAATGACTCTGTATACCGGGACGATGCAGGATTGGGACCTGCGCGTGACCCACTTGATCGACTATGCAGCACGTGAGCATGGCCGCCGCGAAATCATAACGCGTTGGTCAGATGGGCAAGTTGACCGCACCGATTGGGCAGGTGTTGCGATCGAAGCCCGCAAAATGGCGCAGGCATTCGTTCAGCTGGGCCTGCAACCGGGAGACCGTGTCGCGACCTTTGCAATGAACCATCATCGCCATCTTGCCGCTTGGTACGGCGCGATTGGCGCAGGCGGCGTGATCCATACCGTCAATATCCGTCTTTTTGACGAAGATCTCATCTACATCATGAACCATGCCGAAGACCGTGTGTTGATGTATGATGCACAGTTTCAGCCGGTGATCGACCGGCTCAAGCCGCACCTCAAAACGATTGAGCATTACATCGTTTTTGATCGCGCGGACTCGTACGGCGCGCTCCTAGAGGCACAAGATGGCATGTTTGATTGGGTGGGGGGCGATGAACGCGATCCCTGCATGCTCTGCTATACCAGCGGCACAACGGGCAATCCCAAGGGTGTTCTTTACCAACATCGCTCGACCATGCTTCATGCAATGTGTGAAATTGCACCCGCCAGCTTTAACCTCTCGCCGATTTCAGTGTTGCTGCCGATTGTGCCAATGTTTCACGCCGCGAGCTGGGGTTTGCCCTTTGCGGGCGCGGCGGCGGGCGTCAAATTTGTCTTTTCAACGACCAATGAAGCGCCGGTGCTTCACTCCCTGATGCTCGCAGAAGGGGTTACACATTCGGCAGGTGTTCCAACCGTATGGCTTACGATGTTTGCGCATCTTGATGCTGAAGCCGCAGCGGGACGCGAAGCGGGCTTGGGTGCGCTCGAGCTCGTTACCATTGGCGGTTCTGCAGCACCGCGCGCCATGATTACGAGGCTGATGCGCCAAGGCATCCGCGTGGCGCACGCATGGGGGATGACCGAGACATCGCCGATTGGGACGATGGGCACGCCGATACCCGGGTGGGAGGTGATGAGCCTTGAGCAACAAATAGACGTTGTGGTGAAGCAGGGCTGTACTCCCTTTGGGGTTGAGCTTCGTGTCCTCGATGATGACGACAAAGTTCAGCCGCGTGACGGCGTTAGCTCAGGGCGTCTGCAAATTCGCGGGCCTTGGGTCATCAAGCGCTATTTCAAGGCGGAGGCTGACGCGACGGAGGACGACCAATGGTTTGATACCGGCGACGTGTCTGTCATCCACCCTGATGGAACAATGCAGATTACCGACCGCGCGAAGGACGTCATCAAATCTGGGGGCGAATGGATCAGTTCTGTCGAGCTTGAAAATGCTGCGGTCGGCTGTCCCGGCGTAGCAGAGGCGGCGGCAATTGGCGTTTTACACCCGAAATGGGATGAGCGTCCGCTGCTCCTTGTCGTGCGAAAACCCGGGGCCGAGACCAGTGAGGCCGATGTCATTGGCTATCTGCAAGACAAAGTCGTCAAATGGTGGCTGCCAGATGAAGTGCTTTTCGTTGATGACCTGCCGCATACCGGAACAGGGAAAATTCAAAAGGCCGCCTTACGCAAAACCTATAAGGACTATCGGTTTAAGAGCTTGGGCGAACTCTAAAGCGGCCTGACGATAAGGGGCATGCCGCCGCGCGGCCGCAGGGTTACGCTGCTGACCGGGTCAGGCTGGAATCCGGGTGGAATTTCAAACCGCCGCGCCGCGAGCCAGTGTGCGAGGATGACCAGCGCTTCGGTAACCGCAAAGCGCATGCCGACACAGACGCGTGGACCCGCGCCGAAGGGGATGTATTGGAACCGGTGCATCCCCGCTTTTTTCTCCGGCGAAAAGCGTGTGTGGTCAAAGGCGTCTGGATTGGTCCAGAGCTTGCGGTGGCGATGGATCACCCAAGGCCAGATTGACATCAGTTCGCCCTTTTTGATTTGAATATTGCCAATTTGATCGTCAGCCACCGCTTCCCGATCAAAACGCGGAGCAGGGGGGTATAGCCGCATCGATTCCTCAAGGATCATTCTCAAGAGCGGAAGGCGGTCCGCAAGCGCGCTCACATCGCCCGTTAGCGCGGCAAGGGCCTCCGCGCGCGCCTCTTCTTGCAACGCGGGTTGGGCCGCGAGCAAATAGATGGTCCATGCGAGGGCATTGGCGGTCGTTTCATGGCCCGCGACGTAAAAGGTGATCGCATTATCAACTGCGAGGCTCTCCGCGATGTCCGCTGGAAAATGTTCATAGAGCGA
>JBEGTP010000115.1:0-5654 GCA_041179365.1 Pseudomonadota bacterium | reverse complement strand
CACTATTTTTGTGAAATGCGATGATTGATCCTGCGCTTGATGTATTGGCATAGGTATCGAGAACGGTCGGACTCTCATCTTCGCTCGCCTCATGGCCGAGGACGCGCGCGGCAATCAGCCGGTTCATCCCTTGATTGGCTTGATGCAACCACAAGCGCCGCAGATCCTCTGCAGCAAGGCCCAGCCGGTCGAGCTGCGCTGTGATAAGCCCTGCAACCATTGGTACGACTTCCTTAAAAACCTTGCGCCCTTCCTGAACAAAGAGCTTGTCGCGCGCGTCCCGCGTTTCGGGCGATGTGCGGTTCAAAAAGCCAAAATTGTTGCGGATATTGTTTGAAAATTGTGTCTTGAGCTTGGTCCCTAAAATATCCCAATGCCCCTTTGGCGCGATGCTCTTTTCTTCAACAAGGATGGCCGTGGCCACATCGCCAAAGATGAAGTGGCTATCGCGGTCGCGCCAGTTGAGATGCCCCGAACAGATTTCAGGATTCACGACGAGCACCGAGCGCGCATGACCCGCGCGAATAAAGTCTGCGGCGGTCTGAATACCAAAGGTCGCCGATGAGCATGCGACATTCATGTCAAAGCCAAACCCTTCGATGCCGAGCGCATCCTGTATTTCAACCGCAATTGCAGGATAGGCGCGCTGGAGGTTTGAACAGGCACAGAGTACCGCATCGACATCTTGCGCCGTCCGGCCAGCGCGGGCCAAGGCATCTTTTGCGGCGGCAACACCAATTTCAGCAAGAATTGAAAGCGCTTCATTGGGGCGCTCCGCCAAGCGCGGGGCCATGACAAGCGGGTCAAGGATTGACGCCTTAGTCAGCACAAAGCGCGATTTTATCCCGCTCGCTTTCTCAATGAATTCAACCGAACTCGGCTGAAGCGGTTCAAATTCGCCCGCCGCAATCTCTGCCGCATGCGCCGCATTTTCAGCCTCAACATAGGCATTGAAACTCGCCACCAGCTCGGCGTTCGATATACTCTCCGCCGGGGTAAAGAGACCAGTTGCAGAGATGACGGGGGTAAAATGGGTCATGCTTCTAGTCTGAAATTACAGTGCGGCGAAATCAAGGCCAATGTCGGCGGCGGGCGCGCTCTGTGTCAGGCGGCCGACCGAGATGTAAGTCACGCCGCATTCGGCCTTAGCGCGGATCGTTTCGAGCGTCACGCCGCCTGATGCCTCGGTGGGCACGCGCCCGGCCACGCGGGTAACAGCTTCGCGGAGCATTGGCGCGTCCATATTGTCGAGCAGAAGATGCGTGGCCCCAGCTGCAAGACCGGGCTCGATCTGCGCCAGCGTGTCGACCTCCAAGATGATCCGTTCAACGCCCGCCGCCTTGGCGCGTCGCACGGCTTCGGTCACGCCGCCCGCAACGGCAACATGATTATCCTTGATCATCGCGGCATCCCACAGGCCCATGCGGTGGTTGGTCGCGCCGCCCATCCGTGTCGCATATTTTTCCAGAACACGCAGTCCGGGAATTGTTTTGCGGGTGTCGAGGAGGGTGCAGCCCGTACCCGCAATCGCCTCGACATAAGCCCGCGTCATCGTCGCGATGCCCGATAAATGTTGGACGGTATTGAGCGCGGATCGCTCCGCCGTCAGCAGCGCGCGGGCATTCCCGGTCAGTCGCAGGAGATCGCTACCTTTGGGGACCATCGCGCCTTCGCTTGCCAACACTTCAATGTCCATTGCGGGGTCAAGATGCGCGAAAAATGCGACCGCGATCGGCAGCCCGGCGACCACAATCGCGTCGCGGCTGTCCATTGTGCCGGCAAAGCGCAAATCAGCTGGAATGACCGACTCTGATGTGACGTCGCGACCTGTCGGCCCCAAATCTTCAGCCAGCGTCTCAGTAATGAAACGCGTGAGGTCAAATTGATCGAGAGCGAACACCATTGCAGGCAATCCTTTTGGGCCAAGGGCGTTGGCGGAACGCGCGCTTTACGCGTCGCGCGCTAGCCAGTCTTCTAGCCATTTGATGCTGTAGTTGCCGTCGATCACATCGGTAGCGCGCAGCAGCTCTTGGTGGAGCGGGATGTTAGTTTTGATGCCCTCAACCACCATTTCTTCGAGCGCGCGGCGCATCCGCATCATACAGCTTTCGCGTGTTCGCCCGTAAACGATCAGCTTACCGATCATCGAATCATAATAAGGCGGAACCTTATAGCCCGCATACATGCCACTATCGACGCGTACATGCATACCGCCCGCCGGGTGATAATAGGTGATCGTGCCCGGGGACGGCGCGAAGGTGCGCGGATCCTCGGCATTGATCCGGCATTCGATGCTGTGGCCGCGAAATTCGAGATCTTCTTGCGCCACTGAGAGCCCGTCGCCCTGCGCAATGCGAATCTGCTCGCGCACAAGATCAAAGCCCGTGATCATTTCGGTCACTGGATGCTCGACCTGAATGCGCGTATTCATTTCGATGAAATAAAATTCGCCATTTTCCCAAAGGAATTCAATCGTCCCCGCGCCGCGATACGCCATATCGGCCATCGCCTTGGCCACAATACCGCCCATCCGTGCGCGCTCTTCCGATGAAATGACCGGAGACGGTGCTTCTTCAAGGACTTTCTGGTGGCGGCGCTGAAGCGAGCAGTCGCGCTCACCCAGATGAATGGCATTCCCTTTGCCGTCTCCAAAAATTTGAAACTCTATATGGCGCGGGTTGCCGAGATATTTTTCTAGATAAACCGTCGCATCGCCGAACGCGGCCTTGGCCTCAGTCCCGGCCTGAAGCATCTGGGTTTCGAGCTCTTCTTCGCTATTCACGACCTTCATGCCGCGCCCGCCGCCGCCCGAAGCCGCTTTGATGATGACCGGATAGCCGACCTCTTTCGCGATCCGCTTGGCCTCGTCAACGTCTTCAATCGCGCCGTCTGATCCCGGCACAAGCGGCAGGCCGAGTGCGCCCGCCGTCCGCTTTGCCTCAACCTTATCGCCCATTGTGCGGATATGCTCGGGCTTAGGGCCAACGAAAATCATCTTATGCTCTTCGATGATCTCAGCAAAGCGGGCGTTTTCAGACAGAAAGCCATAGCCAGGGTGAATGGCATCGGCACCTGCGATTTCCGCCGCCGATATAATGGCGGGAACGTTCAAATAGGAGTCTGTTGCCGAAGGCGGCCCGATACAAATCGCCTCATCGGCAAGGCGGACGTGCATCGCATCGGTATCCGCCGTCGAATGCACTGCGACGGTTTTGATCCCCATTTCGTGGCACGCACGATGAATGCGCAGCGCGATCTCTCCGCGATTGGCGATCAGCAGCTTTTCGATCGTCACTCGACCACCACCAAAGGCTGATCAAACTCCACAGGTTGCGCATTGGCGACGAGGATCTGCGTCACCTTGCCCCCATGCGGCGCGGTTATCGGGTTCATGACCTTCATCGCTTCGATGATGATCAGCGTATCGCCTTCCTTCACGACATCTCCCACCGAAACAAAATTGGGCGTTTCGGGTGACGACGCGAGATAGCACGTGCCGACCATCGGCGATTTGACAGTCCCGGGATGATCCCCCGCCGGGAGGACAGGGGCAGCAACAGCGACAGGCGCCGCAACCGGCGCTGCGGCGACGGGCGCTGGAGCCGCAACGTGAAATGCGCCTCCGCCCCGCGCGACCTTGATCTCGCGCTCACCATCCTTGACCGAAATCTCCGTCAGCCCGGTATCATCCAAAAGTTCAGCAAGCTGGCGGACCAGCTTCACATCAACCTGCATTGTGCCTGATTTTTCGGCCATGATGTCCTCAATTGCTTGTGATCATGCGTCTTTGTCAGAGCTTGCTCGCCGCGTCCAGCGCCAGCGTATAGGAATTCGCACCCTGCCCCGCAAAACACGCAACAGCGCCGAGGCTGACATAGCTGTGATGGCGAAACGCCTCGCGCTTGAGCGGGTCTGAAAGATGAACCTCGATAACGGGCACCGTGATGGCTTTGATCGCATCAAGGATGGCAATCGAGCTATGGGTATAGCCCGCCGCATTGAGCAGCACCGCCTTGGCCCCTTCGCGGTTCGCCTCGTGCAGCCAATCGATCAGATGCCCCTCATGGTTCGATTGGCGCAGATCAATCTCAAGCCCCAGCGCGCGCGCCTGATCCTCAAGCATCCCGGCGATGTCATCAAGCGTATCATGCCCGTAAATCTCTGGCTCACGAAGCCCAAGCAGGTTGAGGTTGGGGCCGTTAAGAACATAAATGAGGGGGCGGTTGGACATGGCGCTACTCTAACTCACTGGGGGGAAATAAGCTCTTGAAGGACGGCTAGACGCAATAAGACCCTGCGCTCTTTCGCAGCCAAGCTCTGTTTTGAAACTATTAGACGTAGAAATTTCAGCGGGCTAGGGCAATTTGCGAAGCGAGAGCGAAGGCCGGACACTGATACTGTGACGCATGATTTAGAAATCACCCTCAACGGCGAACTGCGCCGTGCCTCTTCGGCGTGGAGTATCGCGGATTTGGTAACCGAGATTGGCCTTGATCCCGCCAAAGTTGCGGTTGAGCGGAACCGCGAGATTGTGCCGCGTTCGACGCTGGGGGCGGTGCGGCTTGAAACGGGCGACGTTCTTGAGATTGTCCATTTCGTCGGGGGCGGCTAGGGGCTTTGGCCATGACACAAAGTGACACATGGACCGTTGCAGGCCGCAGTTTTTCCTCGCGCCTGATCGTAGGCACTGGAAAATATAAGGATTTCGCGCAGAACGCCGCAGCACTAGAGGCTTCGGGCGCGGAGATTATCACCGTTGCAGTGCGCCGGGTGAATGTATCTGACCCCAAAGCGCCGATGCTCACTGATTTTATTGATCCCAAAAAATACACCTATCTGCCCAATACCGCAGGCTGCTTTACGGCCGATGACGCCGTCCGCACGTTGCGATTAGCGCGCGAAGCGGGCGGGTGGGACCTTGTCAAACTCGAAGTCCTTGGCGAGGCGCGAACACTTTATCCCGATATGCGCGAGACTCTCAAGGCTACAGAAACCCTTGTAAGAGAGGGGTTTAAGCCGATGGTCTACTGCGTGGATGATCCGATTGCGACGAAGCAGCTTGAAGAGGCGGGGGCCGTCGCGGTCATGCCACTCGGCGCGCCAATTGGATCGGGCCTTGGTATTCAGAACCGCGTCACCATTCGCCTGATTGTCGAAGGCGCAAAGGTACCTGTGCTTGTCGATGCGGGTGTCGGCACCGCGTCGGACGCGGCGGTTGCGATGGAGCTCGGCTGCGAAGGCGTGCTCATGAACACCGCGATTGCAGAAGCGAAGGACCCCCTGCTGATGGCGCGTGCCATGAAGCTCGCGGTGGAAAGCGGGCGACTGGCGTACCGATCAGGCCGGATGGGGCGACGGATGTACGCCGACCCATCGAGCCCGCTGGCGGGATTGATTTAACGCAATACGGCCAAACCGCGCGCAGGGCCCCTGAGAGCGCTGTGACGCCGTGTTGGATTCAGTTTGGCTACCCGTACTCCAAAAATGCCAAATAGGAGTTTTAAAGGCCCTTCCGGAGCGCCAGATGGGCATCGCAGCGCGCAGGGGAAGGCTTATACCAACCTGCGAAGATCCTGACCCATGAGGATTGCCAGAGGCGTTTGCTGGCAAGGAGGAGCGGAAGCGGCGATGTGGTTCATCGTCGCGACGCTCCG
>JBEGTP010000114.1:0-8752 GCA_041179365.1 Pseudomonadota bacterium | reverse complement strand
TTTGCCGATGATCCGGCGGATTGCGCGGGAATGGCATGTGCCAGAGCGGCTACTGGTGCGGGAATATGTGGTGGGGTGAGGGCCTGAGAAGCAAAAAAACGGAATTGCTCACAATGGGCTTCGTACTGGCAATCAATTTGAACCAGGAAGTGAGAGTGCATGAGAGGAAGCGCGATTCTCAGTCTTCGGTGCCGCTGGATTGCCGCGCTCCGCTCGCAATGACGGACGTACCCCCCCTCACCCCTGCCCAAACATCACCACCAGGCTCGACTGTGCGTTGAAGCACCCGAAGGTCGGGTTCCAGTTTCGCACCGTGAGGTTGGCGATTAGGACTGCTTTGGCAACGGGGCCTGTTTCGATCAGTGTGCGCAGCTGTGCTTCATCGGGATGGGCATAGGTGACCAAGAACATCTGCGTGCGCTTTTCTTCGGCTTTTTTAGGGCCGCCAAAAATCTGGCCGCAAAGGCAGGATCACCGCAGGAGGGAGACGCCACTACCGCTTCTTGACGAATTCGGCGCGCAGCACCAAGCCTTTGATGCCTTCAAATCGGCAATCAATCTCTTGCGCGTCGCCCGTCAGCCGGATCGACTTGATGAGCGTACCTTGCTTGAGCGTGCGCCCAGCCCCCTTCACGGTCAGGTCTTTGATCAGCGTCACCTGATCCCCATCAGCGAGCAGATTGCCCACTGCGTCGCGGACTTCGATGGCACCCGCCGCCGCCACTTTTGCCGCAAGCTCAGAGGCGGGAACCCACTCCCCGCTCTCTTCATCAAACACATAGTCTTCATCGCTCATCAGGTTCGTCTCAATTCTTTATATTCTCTAGGCCTTTGACCACGCCCGCCTTTTGCGAGGGCTGCGATGCATTTTGCTTCGGCGGCTTTTCAGCCTTGGGTTTGCGTGTTTCGCGGCTCGATTTTTTCTGCGATTTAGCCATGGTCACATCCTTACGGGCGGGACGCCCAGCCGCCCGTGTAGCGCATCCCCGCAAATGCACCGCACAAATAATGCGGCGTGCGTGCGTGGTTCCCTATGCCGGGCGCGCAAACCGAATCCGTCGCATCATGGGCGGAAGGTTTCACTCCGCTGAAAAACGCAGTAGGAGCGCTGCCATGACACACATCACCATCCCCCTCCTCCGCCTGCCGCACGGCGAAGGCCTTCCCCTCCCCGCCTATGCCACCAACGGCGCAGCGGGCATGGACGTAGTGGCCGCCGAAGATTTGATCCTCGCACCCGGCGCGCGGCATGCTGTGGCGACGGGGTTCGCGATGGCGATCCCGCGCGGATTTGAAGTGCAGGTTCGCCCACGCTCTGGCCTTGCGCTCAAATTCGGCATCACCTGCCTCAACACGCCGGGCACAATCGACAGCGACTATCGCGGCGAAGTGAAGGTCATCCTCGCCAACCTTGGGGGTGAACCGTTCGAAATCACTCGCGGCGACCGCATCGCCCAGCTCGTTCCCGCGCCTGTCCAGCTGGCGACACTCTGCGAAGTGAACAGCCTTGACGAAACCGCGCGCGGCGCAGGCGGCTTTGGTTCAACCGGGCTATGATCCTTAGCGACGCGCAGCTTGATCGCTATGCGCGCCATATTGTTCTCAAGGAGATTGGCGGCGCAGGGCAGAATAAGCTGATCGCTGCCCATGTCTTGTTGGTCGGTGCAGGCGGCATTGGCTGCCCTGCCCTGCAATATCTTGCGGCAGCAGGGATCGGCCGGCTAACGGTCGTTGATGATGATAGTGTCTCGCGCTCAAACTTGCAGAGACAAATCCTTTATAATGAAGCCGATATTGGTCGCGCCAAAGTAACGGTTGCCGGGGCGGCGGTCGCCCGGCTCAACCCTGACGCCGTGTTTACCGGGCTCAACCAGCGGATCAATGAAGAGACGCCTGCCAGCCTGCTCGATCGTGTCGATGTCGTGCTCGATGGCTCCGATAATTTCAAGACGCGCCTCATCGTCAATGGGCTGTGCGTCGCCGCACGCGTCCCGCTGGTCTCAGCCGCCATCGGCCAGTTCCACGGCCAGCTTGGCACGTTTCGCGGATGGGAAGCAGAGAAGCCCTGCTACCGCTGCTTCGTTGGTGACGCGCACGATCCTGATGACTGCGATAGCTGCGCAGACGTCGGCGTGCTTGGCGCGATGGTCGGCCTAATGGGGACGTTCGCTGCGATGGAAGCCATCCGCGTGATAACAGGCTTTGGCGAGGATCAAGCTGGCAGGCTCCAGATCGTCGACGGCCTCGCCCCTTCGATGCGCGCCATACGCCTTCCCAAAGATCCTGGCTGCTCAACCTGCGGCAGCGTCGCGTAAATCGCGCGTCAGTTGTACCGCAGAGAGCGCGCGTTCGCGGGCTTCACGGTGGCCAATAATCTTGGCTGGATAGGCGCTTGGCCGCTGGCCAAATTCATCGGGATCATGAACAAAGGGATCATCGACGCGCGCAAGCTCTGGCACCCAGCGGCGAACATACCCTCCCGCGTCAAATTTTTCTGATTGCGAAAGTGGCGCCATGATCCGGCTAAAGAGCGGCGCGTCGACCCCAGTTCCCGCCACCCACTGCCAGTTCGATGCGTTGGCCGCAAAGTCAGCATCAAGCAAACAATCCCAAAACCAGCGTTCACCGCGCCGCCAATCAATCAGCAGATGTTTGATAAGAAACGAAGCGGCAATCATCCGCACACGGTTATGCATAAAGCCCGTCGCCCAGAGCTCGCGCATGCCCGCGTCTACAATGGGATAGCCCGTCTGGCCTTTGGTCCACGCCGCAAAATCACGGTCTGCCGCCACGCCGGTCCGCCAGGGGAACGCATCATAAGCAGCGCGCCCGTTTTGATCTGCATAGGCGGGAAATTGATCGATCACATTGGTCGCAAAGTCGCGCCAGCCAATCTCGCGGAGAAAGGGCTCAGCCTCACGCCCCGCCTGCTTAGAAACAAGATGCCAGATCGTAGCAGGCGAGATTTCCCCGAAATGCAGATGCGGCGCAAGCCGCGAGATCCCCTGTTGAGACGGAAAATTGCGTGCGTGATTATAGCCCGCGAGCTTGGGCAAAAACGCCCGCAGGGCGGCCTGCGCGCCCGCTTCCCCCGGGGTCCAACCCTCAAAACCTTTTGCCCAATTGGGGCGCGTGGGAAGCAATGCCCAAGCCGCTAGCGAATCCGATGGAACGCCCGCAACTGTTCTGATTGCTTCTGGCGTCGGCAGTGGCTTTCGCGGCGGCATTTGTTGGAGGAGGGTGCGCCACCACGGGGTGAAGACTTTATACCGACCGCCGCTGCCCGTCAGGAGGGTCGCTGGATCAGCGAGTTGATTTCCGTGATGCAAAACAAGGTCACACTCGGCCGCAAGGCAGGATTCCGCGTCGCGCCACCAAGGCTCATAATGCCGATTGGCATGGATGCGCGTCGCGCCCGTTTGCGCGGCGACCGAGAGCAATTCAGAAACCGTGTCGCCGCGGCGCAGGATCAGCCCCGGGAGAGCCTCACCCAGACGCGCGAGGGAATGATGCAGCCACCAGCGCGATGCACCACCTTGCCGCTTGTTTCCCGGTGCGTCATCATCAAGCACATAGACCGGAACGACCGCCCCGTCCGCACAGGCAGCCACGAGCGCTGGATTATCATAGATCCGCAGATCTTGACGCAACCAAAGGAGTGTCGTCATGCGTCCGCCCGCGACATAGTGCGAGAGCGCGTCCCTGAATCGACGGGGTAAAAGCCTGTTTCCATCGCCCGCTCGTGTCAGACAAAATTTGATAGTGCAACTAGACCAATAGCCCTAGTCTCAATATCAATACTGGCCTTGGGCGGCACGCGGGATAACCCTAACTGGAAGCGGATTTAAACGGGTCAAAACCTAGGGCCCTTTCGGAGACTAGGGAAATGGGGGGCAATACATGATCAACAACACATCGAACCGGGCGCGGACACGGGCGCGGTTGTTTGACTATGAGTGGGAGTTGAAGGTTCAGCTTCGCAAAGTTCTCGATCGCCTGGAGCCGGGCCTCGAAGCCATTGATTTCGGGCAAGAGCGCGCGGTCGCCACCGGAAAAATCGACATCACAGCGCGCGACAGTCAAGGCAATTATGTTGCCATCGAACTTAAAGTCGGTGCCTGCCCTGCTGGCGCGCTTGAGCAAGTCCTTGGCTATGCCGCCGACTTAGAGAAAGAGACCGGCAAGCGCTGCAAGGCCTTTCTGGTGGCGGGCGAATTCTCGCCCCGCATCATTAGCGCAGCAAGCCGCGCGACCGATATTCGGCTTATTCCTTACCAGGTGGAAGAGTTAGAGTTCGGAGAATCCATTCCTCCCTATCAGTAAACGCAGAGATCGGCCCCATTCGCCCATTGTCCGGCACGGCTGTTGTAAAAAAGGCAACGCCGCGACCTATGGCTGGGTCGATCCACAATCCTGATCGCAGCCCAAAGGCTTCGCCCGCATGGCCTATCCGCGCCCGCCCGTCCGCAAAGGGTTGGTCGTGGCAGAGCGGCGATTTCACGCGGCCAATCAACTGAACGCCAAAGCCGTAAGCGCAGAAAAATCCCTTCTCGCTCTCTCCTGTTAACAGGGCGCTCTCGGGGGTTTTGAGCACGGTGCCCATGAGACTGTTCGCTCCCGAACGCGTTAAAGCAAAAAGCCTCTGGCCAATCTTAGCCAAATCCCGCATCGAAAGGCGCGCCCCGCCTTGTGGACTAAACACGCCGCCATTGTCGCCGATTTGATAGTGATCAAGCGTGCAACCTTGATCCCCCATATTAACGCCCAAGCAAGGCGGGCGCTGGCCCTTCAAATCATCTTTGCGCACAGCCCCGTGATTGTCGGTAAGCACAACGGCGCGTGCCGCCTTCGCGTCGGAACAGGTTGACCAATTGAAGCAAGCGTCCAGCTTTAAGGGACGAAAAACAAGCCGCGCCATAAGGCGGTCAAAGCGCTCGCCCGTCGCCTTCTCCATCACAGTTGCGATCACGGGATAATTGAAATTGGCGTAGCGGAAATAATGGCCCGGACCGTGTTCCGCATCCCAAGCCTTGGAATTTCCAAATTTGGGCGCAATCATTTCGCCAAGCGGGATAATATAGTCGGCATCGTCAGTCAGTGACGAGGTGTGCGACAGCAGCATCGCCAGCGTAATTGGTGTCTCTGGGTACGAAGGATTGCGGACCGTGATGCCAAGATAGGCTGAAATATCGCGGTTTACATCAATCTTCCCCGTGCGCGCGAGCTCGGCGACCCCCAAAGCGACGATCAGCTTAGAAACCGAGGCAATGCGCACCGGATCATCCGCGCTGACGGGCCGCTTCGTAAACGGATCCGCATAGCCCTGCGTTTCAATGCGTCCAATCCTTTGCGCGTCAAAGGTCACGATGACAGTCGCTGCAAAAGGCGGGGGGGATAGCGGCAATGCCGACGGTAAAATGGAGCCCCAAAGCGCCCCAGTCAGAGCGAAAGTCAGAGCCAAAAAGGATGCCGCGCGTGACTTCATGCTTCTATCTCATTTTGCTTCGCTCTGGTGATAAGGCTGAGCGCCAGCATTTCATAGTGTCTCGCGTGTCGATGTCGCCGTCCCGGTCGACGGGGATACATTCGTAAAGGAGGCACCCCTCGCCAATACCCTTGCCCACGCCCTTGCCTTGCGGTGTTTGAACTCTAAGATGAAGGCTTGTCCGGTCTGAAAATCCAAGAGGGATTAAACTCATGCGTCTCATTGCCCTGAGCGGGCTTGCCCTGCTCTTTGCCGCTGCTCCCACGCTTTCACAATCTGCGCCCGGCGAATGGCGCGGCAAGGAACGGGCCCTCTTTGAGAAGGTCGTGAACATTCCAACCGTCGAAGGGCGCGGCCAAGTTCCAAAGCTTGTTGCGCTCCTGACCGATGAACTCCATGCTGCGGGTATCACTGAGATTACCGCCAAGCCTTACGGCGAAACGCAGGCGATGATCATACGGTGGCGCGTGGCCGGAAAGGCGAAGAAAAAGCCGATTCTGCTGATGGGCCACCTCGATGTTGTTGAGGCGCGACGCGAAGACTGGTCTTTCGATCCTTTCCAATTCCGAGAAGAGGGCGGCTATTATTACGGGCGCGGCTCGGTTGACAACAAAGCCGGTGTGATGGCGATCGTCATGTCGCTCATCGAACTTAAGGCTGCTGGCTTTAAGCCCAACCGCGATATCATTGTGCTCTTTACCGGCGATGAAGAGACCGCTGGAAAAGGCGCAGAGCTGGCGACAACACAGTGGCGCGCCCTCTTCGATGCTGAGTTTGCCCTTAATTCAGATGCCGGTGGCGGCGCTATACTGAAAGATGGGACGATGATCGGCTTTGGTATTCAGGCGGCGGAAAAAACATATCGGACTTACAGCTTCACCGTCCGCAATTCCGGCGGCCACAGCAGTAGGCCGCGCCCCGACAATGCCATTTATGAGCTCGCGACGGCGCTCAAAAAGCTTGAAGCGCACCGCTTTACCCCCGTCCAAAATGAGGTGACGCGCGCCTATTTCACCGAGCGCGCCAAGCGGGCGGACGGCAAGCTGGGCGAAGCGATGCGTCGTTGGGTCGCCAATCCGGCCGATGGCGATGCGGCTGATGTGATCGAAGCTGACCCGACCGAGGTTGGCAGCACGCGCACCCGCTGCGTCGCGACACGGCTCTCGGGCGGCCATGCCGACAACGCCTTGCCCCAAATGGCGCAGGCCACCGTCAACTGCCGCATCATGCCCGGTATCGACCCCACGGCGGTTGAGGCTGAGCTGAAATCGGTCGTCGGGCCGGGCGTTGAGATTAAAATGGAAGACGCGTTCGGCGCGCCAACTGCGGCATCACCGCTCCGGCCTGATGTGGTGGGCGCGTTTACCAATGCCGTCCGCAAGCGCCACCCCGGCGCGCCGATTATTCCGCAAATGTCGACCGGCGCAACCGACGGCCTCTTTTTCCGCGCCATCGGAATTCCAGTCTACGGCGTCGGCGGCGAATGGCTGATTGTGCCCGAAGATGAGCGCGCGCACGGTCGCGATGAACGTATCCCCGTTTCAAGTTTTCACGATAATATCGGCATCTGGATCGATATGCTGCGCGCGCTCGCCAGTTAGCCAGTAACGAAAAAGGGCGGCCCCGGCAGGACCGCCCTTTTGCTGTTGAGAAGTGACCAGCACTTCTCCACTTTGACTAACCTAGCCCAAACAGCGGAACACTGTCAGGCCAAAAAGCCAAAGGCGATTATCGCGAATAGAATTCGACGACCAGATTGGGTTCCATCTTCACAGGATAGGGCACTTCATCAAGCGTCGGAACGCGAACGAAATTGACCTTCGATGCGCCGTCAGTCGAGACATAGTCGGGGATATCGCGTTCTGCGAGGCTCTGGGCTTCGATGACAAGCGCCATCTCTTGTGCTTTGCTGCCGAGGCTGATTTCTGAACCGACATCAACGCGGCGTGACGCGATGTTGCACTTCACGCCGTTCACGCGAACATGGCCGTGGCTGACGAGCTGGCGGGCCGCGAAAATCGTTGGCGCAAATTTGGCACGATAAACAATGGCGTCGAGGCGGCGCTCGAGCAGACCGATGAGGTTCTGCGACGTATCGCCCTTCATCTTATCGGCTTCTTGATAGCAGCGCTTAAACTGCTTTTCGGTGATATCGCCGTAATAGCCCTTAAGTTTTTGCTTCGCGCGAAGCTGAAGACCATAATCGCTGGTCTTGCCCTTGCGACGCTGGCCGTGCTGACCAGGGCCATAATCGCGGCGATTTACGGGTGATTTTGGACGACCCCAGATGTTTTCACCCATGCGGCGGTCGAGTTTATACTTAGCGCTTTGACGCTTTGACATAAGTCATCCTTCAATTTGCAAGGGGCGAAAATGCCCCCATGAACCGGAACCGCGCGGACTGGGAAATCCCAGCCGGACACCTGCTTCACCGGAGTACAGGGTCAATTGCGTGTGCGAGCCCTTAGCCGGATTCGTCGCAAAGTCAAGGTTTGCGCGGGGTCCGCTCGGAAAGCGAGCGCAGCACACCGCGCAGAGTGCGGACTTCTTGAGCTGACCATCCCGGCTTGGTCAAAATCGAACGCAGTGACCGCCGGTCGACATGCGCGCGTTCTGGCGGGAAGTAATACCCCGTGGGCTCGAGCAGCGCATCAAGTTGGCCAATCATCCCGTCGAGCTCTTGCTGCGGTGCCGGGTTATCAAGCACTGACTTCGGCGGCGAGGAAAGCCCCTCCCCCTTTGACCATTCATAGGCGACAAGGATCACCGCCTGCGCGAGATTGAGCGATCCAAAAGCGGGATTGATCGGCACGGTCAGCGTTGTCCGTGCGAGGGCGACATCGTCACTCTCAAGGCCAGACCGTTCTGGCCCAAACAAAATGGCGCTTTGCCCCACTTCTGCGCGAATAGCGCGCGCGGCCTCTTCGGGTGAGACGACAGGCTTAACTTGCCCTCGCTTGCGCACGGTGGTTGCATACACATGTTCGCAGTCCGCCACCGCGTCTGCCAGGGTTTCAAAAACCTGTGCCTGCTCAAGGACAATATCCGCGCCCGCCGCCGCAGGGCCAGCCGAAGGATTGGGCCAGCCATCGCGCGGCGAAACCAGCCGCATTTCGGTGAGACCAAAATTGAGCATCGCACGCGCAGCCTTGCCAATGTTTTCCCCCAGCTGTGGGCGCACGAGGACGATGACAGGCGGGGGAGGCACCCTATTTCTTCGCGGCTTCTGCCACGCTGCCGGCAAAATCTTCAAAATCGCCCGCCCCG
>JBEGTP010000113.1:0-8641 GCA_041179365.1 Pseudomonadota bacterium | reverse complement strand
CAAGACGATAAATCGATCACTTGGGAGTTTACGGTTGAAGGTCATGAGCTTGCGACTTTTAAGGCCGACATGGAAAAGGTGGACCAAGATCACACACGGGTGATCGTTCATTTTTCGGTGCAAGACCCCGGCCTCGATGAGCATGAGGAACACATGGCGGATACGCTCAATGCTGAGCCGTTTTTTGTCGAAGTGGGCGAGATTGCTTTTGCAGAACAAATTGATGCAACGCTTGAGAAGCGGCCCTTTGATACCAATAAGGTCGGCATGGAAGTCATGAGCTATGTCGCGGCCCACCCCGAGGATATAGCCCATTTCCAGTCGACATTCCAAAACCTGGCCATGAGCGGCTTCAATATGGCTGAACAGATGACCGAAGGGATGGATGACGACATGGTCGCCAAGATCGAAGAGATGCAGGCCCTCCAATCCGAGTCCATGCCCGATGTTGATGCATCAGTGGCAACGCTCCCGCTGCACTAGCGCGCCGCGCCGCCGAGATAATTGGCCAGCCTTTTGCGCGTTTCGGGACCGGTGACCAGCCCGATCTTGGTCCTTCGCCAGAGGATGTCTTCGGCAGTGGTGGCCCATTCGTGCTCAACGAGCCAGTCAACCTCCCGCGCCGTTAGGCCCGCACCAAAATCTTCACCCAAGTCTTCAAGGCTCGCGGCCCCTGCTAATATTTCGGAAATTTGGGTGCCGTAAGCGCGCGCCATGCGTTCGCTGCGCTCGCGACCTAGGAATGGCCAGCGTGCCGCCACATCAACCGCAAAAATAGCGACGCTGGCAGGCAGATCGCCGCCCGGAAGCGCCGCTGCGCCCGTAACAGGGGCAACGGGCCAGCCCATAACAAGGCTCAATTTTGCCACCGCGCCTTCAGCCAAATGCCGCGCCGTCGTGATCTTGCCGCCGAAGACTGAGAGTAAGGGCGGCCCCTCGCAATCAAGTTCGAGAACATAGTCGCGGGTCACCGCCTTCGCCTCGCTTGCGCCGTCATCATAAAGCGGCCGGACCCCCGAATAGGTTGAAATGACGTCGGCCGGGGCAATTTGCTTGATGAAATAAGGGTTTACTGCCGCGCAGAGATAGGCAATCTCGGCGGCGCTGATCCGGGCGTCTTCGGGCGTTTCCACTGGTTCATCGGTGGTGCCGATCAGGGTTTTATTGCCTTCATAGGCGATGGCGAACACGATGCGCTTATCGGGCTGTTGCAGCATATAGGCATGGTCACCCGCAAACAGACTGTCGACGATAATATGGCTGCCCTTGATCAGGCGGACGCCGCTCAATTTGTTGACGCCGGTTTTGGCCAGCAGAGTGGCGACCCACGGCCCCGTTGCATTGACGAGCGCCCGGGCCTTGATCACTTTCCCATCCGAGAGCGTGATAATCCAAAGTTCGCCTTCACGCCGCGCCGCCTCGACGGCAACGCGCGTTTTGACGACGGCCCCGTGGCGCGCTGCGTCAACCGCGTTCAGAATGACCAGCCGCGCATCATCGACCCAAGCATCGGCATAGACGAAGCCGCGCGCCTCGCCTTTGAGCGGCGCGAGAAAGGCGGCATCGCTGGCACGAAGGCTGCGCGATCTGGGAAGGGTCGAGTGTCCGCCGATCCTGTCATAAAGCCAAAGCCCAACGCGCACGAGCCACCAAGGTCGCACAGCGTTCCGATGGGGTAAGACGAAGAGCATGGGGTGAATGAGGTGCGGCGCAGTGCGCAACAATCGCTCGCGCTCTTGCAAGGCCTCCCGCACGAGCTTGAATTCATAATATTCAAGGTAGCGCAGCCCGCCGTGTATCAGCTTGGTCGAAGCCGAGGAGGTGTGGCTCGCCAGATCATCCTTTTCGACCAAAAGCACCGAGCGCCCGTTGAGCGCAGCATCGCGCGCAATGGCCGTGCCGTTGATGCCGCCTCCAACGATGAGGATGTCGTAGATCATGCTGTCCTTCGCGCAGAAACCTTGCGCTCAATAGCTCCGGGGCAGGCCGAGAACATGTTCGGCGAGATAGGAGAGGATAAGGTTGGTAGAGATTGGCGCGACCTGGTAGAGGCGGGTCTCGCGCAATTTTCGCTCGACGTCATAGTCTTCGGCGAAACCAAATCCGCCGTGGGTCTGCACACAAGCGTTGCCAGCCTCCCAAGCGGCGTCTGCCGCAAGCATTTTTGCCATATTGGCTTCGGCACCCATAGGCACTCCGGCCTCATAGAGGCGCGCGGCTTCGCGCACCATGAGCTCTGCCGCCCGCATATTGGCATAGGCTTTGGATATGGGGAAAGCGACGCCCTGATTGGCACCGATTTTGCGCCCAAAAACTTCACGTTCGTTCGCATAATTGACCGAGGCGCGGGTGAACCATTTGGCATCGCCAACGCATTCGGCAGCAATGAGCACGCGTTCGGCGTTCATCCCCGACAAGATGTAGCGGAACCCTTTGCCTTCTTCGCCGAGCAAATTCGCTGCGGGAATCCGCATATTGTCAAAGAAGACTTCGGTCGTGGCGTGGTTCATCATCGTCCGAATGGGCCGGATGGTGAGTGTTTTGCCGACGACCTCGCGCATATCAACGATGAAGGTTGAGAGGCCATCGGTTTTCTTGGCGCATTGGTCTTTCGGCGTCGTGCGCGCCAGCAGCAACATGAGATCGGAATGTTCAGCGCGGCTGGTCCAGATTTTTTGACCGTTGACGATATAATCATCGCCTTCGCGCTTGGCGAAGGTTCGCAAAGCAGTGGTATCGGTCCCGCTGCTGGGTTCGGTGACACCAAAAGCCTGTAAGCGCAGCTCGCCGCTTGCAATCTTTGGCAGATAGGCCTGTTTCTGCGCGTCTGATCCGTGGCGCAAAATGGTCCCCATCGTGTACATTTGCGCATGGCATGCGCCGCCATTGCATCCTTCTGCTTGCATTGTCTCAAGGATCGCTACGGCGGCAGACAAGCCAAGCCCCGACCCGCCATAGGTTTCGGGAATGAGGACCGAAAGATAGCCCGCCGCGGTTAAGGCCTCGACAAAGGCCGTTGGGTATTCGCGCTTTTCATCAAGCTTGCGCCAATAGCCACCGGGAAAATCAGCGCAAAGGCGGCGGACGCCGTCGCGGATGTCGGCAAAATCATCGGTGTCATAAGGGCTTAAGTTCATAGCGGTTTCCATAGGGTGCGCGGAGCGGCTGCGCAGTTATCCGTCAAATTGCAATTGGGCGAGCCGGGCGTAAAGACCCTTTTGACTGACCAGCACATCATGCTTGCCCTCTTCCACGATGCGGCCTTCGTTCATCACGATGATCCGGTCAGCCGAGCGCACCGTGGCCAGCCGGTGCGCGATGACGATGGTGGTGCGCCCCTGCATCAGCCGTTCGAGCGCGTCTTGCACCAGTCGTTCAGACTCAGCGTCAAGCGCTGACGTGGCTTCATCGAGCAGCAATATCGGCGCATCACGCAGGAGGGCGCGGGCAATCGCCATGCGTTGGCGCTGCCCCCCCGAAAGCCGCGCGCCGCCTTCGCCCATAAAGGTGTCGAGCCCGTCGGGGAGCTTCTTGAGAAATTCTGATGCGTTAGCTGCATCGGCTGCGGCCCAAAGCGCGTCGTCGGTCGCCTCCCAATGGCCGTACCGTAGATTGTCCCGCGCGCTTGAGGCGAAGATCACCGTTTCTTGCGGCACCATGGCGATCCGCGCCCGCACGTGGGCGGGGTCTGCCGTCGGCAGTGCCACACCGTCGACGCGCACGACGCCCGCCTCAGGATCGTAGAAGCGCTGAACAAGCTGAAACAATGTCGATTTCCCCGCACCCGACGGCCCGACCACGGCTACGGTTTCCCCGGGCATCACGTCGAGCGAAAAATCGGCAAGCGCGCTGACTTCGGGCCGGGTGGGATAGCGAAACTGGACATGTTCAAAACTGATGGATCCAATGACGGGTTGCGGCAGGGCCACAGGATTGGCCGGCGCAGCGATCACGGGGCGCTCGGTCAAAAGTTCAGCAAGACGGCCAGCAGCGGCAGACCCGCGCACAAGATCGCCGTAAACCTCCATCAACGCGCCAAAAGCGCCCGCGACAAGCCCGCCGATCAGCACGAATGCCGCAATATCGCCACCCGACATTTTCCCGTCATGCACGTCTTGCGCGCCTTGCCACATCAAGAGCGCAATCGCGCTGAAAATGAGCGCCATAAACGCCATCGTCATCCCCGCGCGTAAGGTGATCCGCCGCCTCGCTGTCGCAAACGTACTTTCAACGGCCGTGCGAAACCGCTCGGCTTCGCGCTTTTCTTGACCAAAGGCTTGAACAATCTTCATCGCGCCAAGTGTTTCAGAGGCAATCGTGCCGACATCGGCGATCCGGTCTTGGCTTTGGCGCGAGACGCTCTGCAATTTCCGACCCAATAGCCCCATCGGAACCACGAGCACCGGAATGCCGATCACCATCATCAGCGCGAGATGGGGTGCGATGGAAATCATGAAGAGGACGCCGCCAATGCCGATCACGATGTTGCGCAGCGCGACAGAGACCGTCGTCCCCACGACTTGCTCAATCACCGACGTGTCGGCGGTCAGGCGTGAAGCGATTTCGGCCGGGCGGTTTTCTTCAAAATAGCTCGGCGAAAGCGTGACCAGATTGTCTTGTACCGCAGCCCTTATGTCGGCGATCACACGCTCACCAAGCCACGAAACAAAGTAAAAGCGCATCGCCGTCGCCATCGCGAGGATGAGGATCGTCACGATGAGCAGGCCGAACCAGAAATCAAGGCCCGTCCCCAAGTGGCTGCCCAGCGTATTTTTCAGGAAGATGAGCAGCGGCGAGCGCAGCGGTGACGGCTTTGTGGCCGCGCCAAAGCCTTGATCGATGATCTGCTGAAACCCCGCCGGGATCGAAAGCGTCGCCGTTGCAGCAATGATGAGCGAGATGATCGCGCCCGCAATATGGCCCGGATATTTCACGGCAAATCCCCAGATAATGCGGAGATTTCCAATCTTGCGGCCGGTGCCGCGCGCCTTTTTCTCAGTCATCGGCAACGCCTAGCAGTGCGGCGCGCGCTAGGCTAGAGAAAGCGCCATGATTTCATTGTCTGCCCGGATTGAGCGCTGGCCTGTCGCAGGGGCCTTCATCATTGCCCGCGGCGCTAAAACGCATGTAGACGTTGTCGTTGTTGAAGCCCGAGAGGGGGCTCATTTTGGTCGGGGCGAAGGCACGCCAATCTATTATAAGGGTGAGACGGCCGCGTTGTGCTGCGCCCAAATTGAGGCGCTGCCTACCGGCCTTGATCGAACCACGCTCCAAGCCGCGCTGCCGCACGGTGCCGCCCGCAATGCGGTGGACTGCGCCTTATGGGATTTGGCGGCCCAACAAGCGGGCATGCCGGTTTGGCGTTTGGCGGGGCTTCCGCCGCCGCAGCCGCTCGTGACGGCCTATACTATTTCGCTCGCAGATCCCGCAAAGATGGAGGCGGATGCGCGCGCGCGGGCCCATCTGCCGCTGCTCAAACTCAAATTGGCAGGCGATGGCGATCATGACCGTGTTGCTGCTGTCAGGCGAGGGGCCCCGCACGCGCGGCTGATCGTTGATGCCAATGAAGCGTGGACCGACCGCGATGTGGGCGCGGAGGCCGCCGCGCTCGCTGCGCACGGGGTTGAAATGATTGAACAGCCGGTAAAAGCGGGCGCGGATCATCTGCTAGACGGGGTCATTTCCCCGATCCCGCTGGTTGCCGATGAAAGCTGCCAAGATCGCGCTGATCTGCCTCGGCTCAAAGGACGCTACACCGGTATCAATATCAAGCTCGATAAGGCGGGTGGGCTGACCGAAGGGCTTGCTTTGGCTGCCGAAGCGCGCGCTCTGGGTTTTGATGTGATGATCGGATGTATGCTGTCAACAAGCCTCGGCATCGCGCCAGCCTTCCTGCTCGGCGCGGGCGCGCGGTGGGTCGATCTGGATGGTTCGTTGCTCTTGGCCAAAGACCGCGAAGCCCGATTCGCCCTCAAAGACGGGCTGCTTCAGCTTCCTGACAAGTAAACGACAGAAAATGAAAGCCCGCTCGGACTTCTCCGAAAGCCGAGAAGTGTTGGTTTTGCGCCAATTTTCGAAGGATTGGCGTCACGCGGCGCGGCCCAAAAATATGATTAACAAACACCAAACAACGCGTTCAGAATTCTTACAACTCTTTGGTACTATTACACAATCCGCGGATCGTAGATCGAGTGGGGGTGACCAGAGCAGCGACGCTCGGGACATTTTTAGATCAGTCCTGCATACCTTGGGGATGGTTGGCTGCGACCTCGGTTGCCTGCCGCCATCCCTTCTTTTCGCACTTTTGTGCTAAACCAATCCCTAACACTCCGCAGACGGCCCGAATAGCGCTATTATTCGGCGTAGCGGCCATCGCTTCCTAAAACGGGACAGTCTGCGGTGCCGTGATCAGGGCTAAGCCGTGACGCGGTGAACGGGAGCCCCTCCACCGCATCACGCTCTCGGCGTTGAAATCAAAGAACCTCAAACAATCCAGCAGCGCCTTGGCCCCCGCCGATGCACATGGTGATGACGACATATTTGACGCCGCGCCGCTTGCCTTCGATCAGCGCGTGGCCGACCATCCGCGCGCCTGACATACCGTAGGGGTGCCCAATCGAGATCGCGCCGCCGTTCACGTTCAGCCGGTCCATGGGGATGCCAAGCGTATCGGCACAATAAAGGACTTGCACGGCAAAGGCTTCGTTGAGTTCCCAGAGACCGATGTCCTCCATTTTAAGCCCGCAAGCCTTTAAAAGCTTGGGAATGGCATAAACCGGGCCAATGCCCATTTCGTCGGGCTCGGTCCCCGCAACGGCCATGCCGACGTAGCGGCCAAGCGGCGAGAGGCCTTTTTTCGCCGCAAGCGTTTCCTCCATAAGGACACAGGCCGAAGAGCCATCGGACAATTGGCTGGCATTGCCCGCCGTTATGTTGAGGTCTGGCCCCATGACGGGCTTGAGGCCCTTCAGCCCATCGAGTGTCGTATCTGCGCGGTTGCCCTCATCCTTGGTCAGGGTGATGTCCTTATAGGTTACCGCCTTGGTTTCCTTGTCGACAACCGCCATTGTGGCGTCGCACGCGATGATTTCAGCATCAAACTTGCCGGCGGCTTGGGCCGCCGCTGTGCGCATTTGCGATTGATATGCGTATTCGTCTTGCGCGTCGCGGCTCACCTTGTAGCGCGCGGCGACGACTTCCGCCGTCTGGAGCATCGGCATGTAAATGGTTGCGTGCATCTTGAGCAACGCGGGGTCGGGCGCGACGCGCATCTCGGGCGTTTGGACAAGACTGATCGATTCAACGCCGCCGCCAATGGTGATATCCATATTGTCGACGATAATCTGCTTGGCCGCGGTCGCAATCGCCATCAGGCCCGAAGAGCATTGCCGGTCAATCGTCATGCCAGGAACTGAAACGGGCAGGCCCGCACGGAGCAGGGCCGTGCGCGCGGTATTGCCCGCTTGGCTTCCCTGCTGGAGGGCTGAGCCCCAGCAGACATCATCGACTTCGGCGGCATCAATCCCGGCACGCTCAACAGCCGCGCGAATTGAAAAGGCCGACAGCGTGGGCGAGGGCGTGTTGTTAAAGGCGCCGCGATAGGCGCGGCCAATCGGCGTGCGGGCGGTAGAAACGATGACGGCACTGCGCATGAGTAAAATCCTTATGTCTCAAATTAAACGAAAGTCTGTGAAATCCACTCACAGATAAGAGCCGGCTTGTCCTCGCCCTCAATCTCTATGGTGACATCTTGCGTTTGCTGAATCTGGCCCGGACGCTTTTCCTCAAACGAGGCGAGCGTGAAATGCGCGCGGACGCGTTTGCCTGATTTGACCGGTGACAGAAACCGAAGCTTGTCGGAGCCATAGTTCACGCCCATCTTGATATTGTCGAGACGGGGGAGCTTTGCCAGGGCCGTGAGCATTGGCATGAGCGACAGCGTAAGAAAGCCGTGTGCAATCGTCTGGCCAAACGGCGTCATCTTCGCCTTTTCAACGTCGACATGGATAAATTGGTGATCGCCAGTCGCGTCGGCGAATTTGTTGATCATCTCCTGATCAATAAGCACCCAGTCAGACGTGCCGATTACGGTGCCAACGAGCGCCTTCATTTCCTCAATCGTCGCCATAATGTTTCTCCTAATAGCGCGTGCAATGGGCGCGCAATAATATTACAACAGCGCGTCGAGAGCGTGCATCCTAACCACCGCTTTCGCTCTGAGTCAAAAGTCATGGATTCCGCAACGTCGCGCCTTCGCGCTCTGCATCGCGCACAAGAATCAGTGGTCCTAAAACCACTTGTTGAACAGGCACGTTCCTCTCCTGAGGAGCGCGGACGAGTCGTCACGCGTGCGACGGGACTGCTGGTTTTGCTGCGCGACGCGCAGGGATCAGGCTGGGTCAATCAGTTCCTCAATGAATATCGGCTCAACACAAGCGAAGGCGTTGCGCTGCTCAGCCTTGCCGAGGCGTTTTTACGCGTTCCAGATACAGCGACGGCAGATGGGTTGATTGCCGACAAGCTGGGCGATGCCAATTGGCGGGCCCACACCGGAAAGTCGGATTCCGCGCTCGTCAACTCGGCGACATGGGGGCTGGTGATTGGGCGGGCGCTGGTTTCTGAGCGCGAGGAGGCAGGCGTG
>JBEGTP010000112.1:0-3852 GCA_041179365.1 Pseudomonadota bacterium | reverse complement strand
GAGCCGCCAGAAACTGCGCCACAGCGATTGGCAATGTTGATTGAACTTTATGGCTTTGATGAAAACACCGTCTTCATCAACCCCGGCCCGTATTATCATGCCGCCCCGGGGCGAATGATGGTATCGATCCACCGGACGGGCGGGACGGTGATTGGCTTTCATACCTTTGATCCGGCGGCAGTGCTCGATGCCATTGGAACTTATGGCGGGACGCACGGTTTTTTCGTGCCAACGATGTTCGGACGGATGCTGGCCTTGCCGGAGGCAGTCCGAGGAACAGCGAAGACTACCACTATGCAGCACGCTATACATGGCGCGGCACCGTGTCCTCAGCATGTTAAGCGGGCGATGATTGACTGGTGGGGGCCGGTAATTTCAGAACTCTACGGCGGCACTGAAGCCTTTGGACACAGTTTCATCACGTCACAGGAATGGCTTTTGCATCCGGGATCGGTCGGGAAACCGCCTAAAGGCTGTACAATTCGGATCACTGGCGCCGACGGCAAGGAAGTTCCAGTGGGCGAACAGGGGCGAATCATGATGAAAAACGGCATGAACGTCGCCTATCACGGTGATGCTGCAAAAACGGCGGCGCTGTATGATGAAACCGGCTTCGCTTCGTTGGGCGACATTGGCTATGTCGATGCCGATGGATACCTCTACCTGACTGACCGCGAGAGCCACATGATCATCGTAGGCGGCGTCAATGTCTATCCGCAAGAGGCCGAGAATGTCCTGCAAGAACATCCAGCAATTGCCGATGTCGCGGTGATCGGTGTGCCCGATGCAGACATGGGTGAGTCCATTCGGGGTATCGTGCAACTCAATTCAGGCCACGCTGCCAGCGAAGTCCTTGCAGAAAATATCTTGGCTTTTTGCCGCGCGCGGCTGAGCCTGCACAAGTGCCCTCGGGCGATTGATTTTGTCGAAGAGCTGCCTCGCAACGATGCCGGGAAGCTGGTTAAGCGCCTTTTGCGGGAACAATATTGGCACGCAGAACAGCGAATGATCTGAACGCAGAAAAGTCCATTGCTTTCCGTTACTGGATATATGATACGCTTTATAACGAATTTGTCTGTGCGCCGGTTTCGACTCGGTAAATGACAGTATGGAGAGGCCGATATGTCAAACTACCCCAAAGCTGACGGAGCGACGCTGCTTGAAATCTACAAAAAAGCAGCGCTCATCAAACGGAATGACGAACATGTCATCAAGCAGATTATGTCAGGGCGGCTGGTTTCTCCCTTCTATTCGTCGCGCGGACAGGAAATCATTCCCTCAGCGATTTCAGTCAGTTTGCGCGACGAAGATTATCTCTCGACGATCTATCGCGGTACGCATGATATGGTTGCCAAGGGTTTTCCGCTGGGGATTATGTGGGCGGAATTGCTCGGACGGGTCACTGGCTCTTGCAAGGGCAAAGGCGGGCCTATGCACCTGACGCATCCCGCTTCGGGCTGCATGGTCACTACGGGCATTGTCGGCTCATCGATGCCAATTGCTACGGGATTGGGCTGGGCGGCAAAGCTTGACGGAAAAGGATGTGTCTCCATTGCCAATTTTGGCGATGGAGCGAGCAATATCGGGGCGTTTCATGAATCGCTCAACATGGCGGCGCTGTTCCAACTGCCTGTGATTTTTGTCTGCCAGAACAACCGCTATGCTGAACATACCAGCTTCACCAATTCAACACGGGTTGAAAAGATTTCGACGCGCGCTGCAGGGTACGGGATGCCGGGCGTAACTGTAAACGGCAATGATGCCGACGAGATGTACGGCGCTGCCAAGGTCGCGATTGACCGGGCGCGGGCAGGCGAGGGACCGACCCTCATCGAGGCGATAACTTTCCGCTTCAATGGGCATTTGATCGGGGACGCAGGCGGCTATATCCCTAAGGATGAAATGGCGGCAGCGAAGGCGGCAGACCCGGTTCCTGCGTTGCGTGCGCGCATTGTTGCCGATGGCATTGCCAGTGATGAACAGCTTGCCGCACTGGAAGCCGATTTCCAAAAGCAAATTGAGGTGGCATGCGAAGCGGCCTTTGTCGCCGATTTGCCCGATATTGCCGAGTTGAAGCGCGACGTTTTCGCGCACGACATCGCGTAAAGCCAGGACGGAGTTGAAGCCATGACAGAGACACAGAATATCAACATGATCCAGGCGCTCAATCTGGCGATTGATCACGCAATGGCGGCTGACCCTAAGGTGCTGTTGCTGGGCGAAGAGGTCGGCGACAGGGAAGAGGGCGGTATTGTCGGCGTTTCGAAGGGGCTATCAACGAAGTATGGCTCTGACCGTGTGATGTCCACGCCGATCTCGGAACAGGCCATCATCGGCGCTGCGATTGGCGCTTCGCTTGGTGGCTATCGCGCGATTGGCGAGATCATGCTGATGAACTTCACTACCATCGCGATGGACATGATCACCAATCACGCCGCCAAGCTCCGCTTCATGTCCGGCGGGCAGACCAGCGTGCCAATCGTGATCCGGACGATGACTGGCTCCGGCTTTTCGCAAGGGGGGCAGCATAGCGATTATCTAGAAGCGTGGTTTGCTCACACGCCAGGGATCAAGGTCGTTGCGCCTTCCAACCCTGATGATGCCTATGGTCTGATGCGCGCGGCGATTGAGGATGATGATCCTGTGCTCTTCATCGAAAGCATCGCCGGCTATTTCGCGCCCGGACCAGTGACATTTCAGTCCGTGCCTATCGGCAAGGCAAAAGTTGCGCGAGCTGGGAGCGATGTTACCATCGTGGCTCATTCTCTGATGGTGGCCTATGCACTCGGAGCAGCAAGTGAGCTTGAAGCTGCCGGAATTTCAGTCGAGGTTGTCGATCTGCGCACGATTGCCCCGTGGGATCGGGAGACTGTGCTGGCTTCCGCTGAGAAAACCGGGCGTGTGCTGATCGTCCATGAAGCTGTAAAGGAATTCGGGATTGGTGCAGAAATCGGCTCTGTGATCAGTGAAGAGCTGTGGGGAAAGCTCAAAGGACCTGTGAAGCGGCTCGGCGGCGCATTCTGCGCGGTTCCCTTTTCAAAACCCCTCGAAACCGCCTTTTCTCCGCAGGCGGCGGATATCGTCGCAGCGGTAAAAGCAATGATGGGCTAACCAATGGCATATGAAGTTCTGCTTCCAAAACTCGGCTTTTCGATGAACGAAGGCGCAGTCGCTGAATGGATGATCGCGGACGGCGGCACCGTCACCGAAGGTCAGCCACTGTTCGCCTTGGAGAGTGACAAATCCACGCAGGAAGTGGACGCGCCGGCATCGGGCACGCTGCGCATATTGACGGCAGTTGGGGAAACCTATCCCGTGGGGACTGTTCTTGCAGAGATTGCGTGATGCTTTTTGCGGAAACTGAAACCCAGACAATGCTTTGCGACATGCTCGTCAAGCTGCTGGATACGGAAAACGGATTTGAAGCGCATCGTGCCCGGCTGAACGCGACACCACCTGACCGGATGGCGCTGTGGCCGCATCTGGCGCAACAGGGAGTTCTGGGGGCGGGCTTCAGCGAAGACGCTGGTGGCTTCGGCGGGACTATGCGCGATTTGGCCGTAGTGATGGGTGAAGTAGGCAGGACGTTGGCAGTTGAGCCAGTTCTTTCCTCGATTCTGGGTGGGCGGTTGCTCGGCGATGCCCGGGCGGTTGTCGCCGGCGAACAGGTTTTGGCGCTTGCCCTTTCCGAAGGAGGTTTTGATCCTCTTGCAATGCCGAAAACGCAAGTCGATGCTGAGGGCCGGATTTATGGTCAAAAGGTGGCAGCACGTCATGCGGACCTCGCTCAGGTTCTGATCGTCAGTGCGTCCCAGAATGGCGAAGCGGGACTTTGGGCGGTTGAGGCCAGTG
>JBEGTP010000111.1:0-13216 GCA_041179365.1 Pseudomonadota bacterium | reverse complement strand
AGTGCGGAAAGCAGGGTGCGGCGCGTCAGGTTCATTTGGGCTCTGCCATTGCCGCTAGCTTGTCTGCCGTCCGCAGGTCAAAGTCGCTCGCATCATGTCGCTCCGGCAATTGCGTTTCGGGTGCTCCGAACGGACGGTTGACCATGCGCCCGCGTATGACAGCGGGCCTCGCACCAACCTGGCTCACCCAGCGGTCGAGATGCGTGTAATCCTTAACCGAAAGGAATTCCTGCGCATTATAGGCCTCGCGCATGATACTGCCGTACCATGGCCAGATCGCAATATCGGCAATCGAATAGTCTGCGCCCGCCATATATTCATTCTCGGCCAAATGACGATCCAGCACATCGAGCTGTCGCTTCGTTTCCATCGCGAACCGATCAATACAATATTCAATCTTGACCGGCGCATAGGCATAAAAATGGCCGAGCCCTCCGCCAACGTATGGCGCACTGCCCATTTGCCAGAAAAGCCAGCTGAGCGCCTCGGTGCGCGCCGCGTGATCTTTGGGGAGGAAGGCCCCAAATTTCTCCGCAAGGTATAGCAGCATCGATCCAGACTCGAACAATCGTGTCGGCGGCGACGTGCTGTGATCCATCAGCGCAGGAATTTTTGAATTTGGGTTCACCGCCACAAAGCCGCTCCCAAACTGATCTCCCTCGCTGATGTTAATCAACCACGCGTCATACTCAGCGCCCGCATGGCCCAGCGCCAGCAGCTCTTCGAGCATGATCGTCACCTTCACACCGTTGGGCGTGCCGAGCGAATAAAGCTGAAACGGATGCTTGCCGATCTTCAATTCTTTTTCATGCGTCGCGCCCGACGTAGGGCGATTGATGTGCGCAAACGCGCCGCCATTGGGCGCATCCCATGTCCAAACAGGAGGGGGCGTATAATCGGAAAGCGTCTGGGTCATGAGTGGCTCCTGCTTGTTTGGATACACGTATAAAGCGCGGCACGGGATAGCGTAAGGGGGTTTGGGATTTCAGGGTTGTAGTTCTTCATTAGAAATGTAATAACCCCTGTATGAACATGACAATCAAAATTACGAAGGTTGGTAATTCAGCGGGCATTGTGTTGCCGAAGGAGTTGTTGGCGCACCTTGATGCCGCCATTGGCGAGCCTCTGACAATTTCAAAAACTCCTCGCGGGATTGAGCTGCGATTGCCGGACAATGACTTCGACGCTCAAATGGCAGTAGCACGTGACGTGATGGCAAAGCGTAAGCGGGCGCTGCGAGAGCTCGCGAAGTAATCCCATGACGCAGAATTGGAAATGGGTCACACTAGATGTGGCCCTGGCGGCGCATGCCGAACAGATCGTCGAGCACGGCGGTGGGGAAGGCGTTCGCGATGAACGGCTGCTCGACAGCGCGCTAGCACAGCCACGCAATCTAGTGGCCTATGGTAAGCCCGATGCAGCAAGTCTTGCTTCCGCTTATGCCTATGGCATCGCCCGCAATCACCCCTTTGTTGATGGCAACAAGCGGACCGCAGCGGTGGTTAGCGAAACTTTTCTCGTGTTGAATGGCGTTAAGTTGACAGCGACTGACGCAGAGCTCGTCGTGGCCTTTCTCGCGTTGGCAGCAGGAGAGCTCGAAGAGGCCGAACTCACCGATTGGTTTCGGGAGCGCGTTGAAACGGCAGAATAAGCCCGCTCCCTCATCGCGCCTCCTTGGCGCAGCGGGCTGTTCATCCGCCGTACAGGCGGCGTCTGGCCTTATCTCGCCAAAGGGAGACGATCAAATGAAGCGCTTGGCCATTGTCGCGATGACACTGACACTGACACTCACGCTTTCGGGCTGCTGGAGCGGACAGGCATTTTATGCGCTTTCAGAAAATCAGCCTGTCATTGCTGCGGGGACGTATGATGTCGTCCTTGCGCGAGAGGCGGCGGGGTATCAGGCGGTTGATCCGCTCACCAGTCGAGTCAAAATTGGATACGCCAAGGACGGGCATTTTACCGTGGATGACCAGCAAGGAGGCGCGCCTTCCGATGCCATCCTCGCGAAACTTGGTGGCAGCCCAGACCTTTATGTGGTGCAAACAAGCCTCGGTGCGTCGGTTCCCAAAATTGGGTCTGCCGTGTATGCGCTCGTTCGCTTGACCAAGGATGGCTACGTGCTCGCCATTCCGCGCTGCGATCAAAAGCGACTTGCGGCGTTTGATCGAGCCGTCGTCAGTGGCCTTCTCGTCGGAAAGCCGGTTTGCACCTTCAGCAATCGTGCCAATATGGAAGAAGCGATGCTGGACTTCGCAAAGGATCCGATCAGCTGGACCCAATATCGTCGCCTTCGCTGAGGCTTAGCGTCCTACGCCCCCCGCCCTAGCGGCGCGCACGCCAGCGTTACCCAAGCGCGCGCATCGCCCTCAAGTTGCGGCCCGACGACTTTCAACACCTGCGCGTGGTAATCATCCCACCAGACGAGTTCATCGCGTGTCATCATGTCTGTATCGACGAGCGCGCGGTCGATGGGAGCAAATGTCAGAGTTTCAAAACCAAAATAGCGGCCTTCCGCGCCCGCAATGTCTCTTTCTTCAACGAGAACAAGATTTTCGATCCGAATGCCATATTCCCCCGCTTTATAATAACCCGGCTCGTTTGAGAGGAACATGCCGGGAAGGAGATCTTGCTCCGTGCCCGTTTGTCCGCCTGCAGACTTTGCGATGCGCTGCGGGCCTTCATGGACCGAGAGGAAGCTGCCCACGCCGTGGCCCGTACCATGCGCATAATCAACGCCTGCTGACCAAAGATGCATCCGCGCGAGGGTATCAAGCTGGCTGCCGCGCGTGCCCTCTGGGAAGACAGCCCGAGCCAGCGCGATATGGCCCTTAAGAACACGGGTGAAGCGGTCTTTCATTTCGGGCGTTGGGGTGCCGGGGCCGATCCACACTGTGCGCGTGACATCGGTCGTGCCGTCGAGATACTGCCCGCCAGAATCGACAAGGTAAATACTCGAAGGCGGAATCCGCAGGTTCGTCGTTTCATCAACCTTGTAATGACAAAGCGCCGCATTTGGCCCCGCGCCGGAAATGGTATCGAACGAGAGATCCCGCAGCTTACCTGTTGCCTCTCGGAAAGACTGGAGCTTCGCCGCAGCCGATAGCTCGGTCTGCTCGCCTTTGTTCGCTTCTTGATCAAGCCAGTGGAGAAACCGCGTTAGCGCAGCCCCATCGCGCTTCTGAGCGGCGCGGTGACCCGCTTGCTCCACAGTGTTTTTGACCGCCTTGGGAAGGACAGTGGGGTCTATCGCCTCAACGATCTCGGCACCTCCGTTGCGCAGCTGGTTGAAAACCGCAGCGACGGCGCGGTCCGGATCAACCGCGATACGTTTACCGCCCATTGCGGCAAGCGCCGGCGCGAAGGCCGCGCGCGGGTGAAGGCGCACAGCATTGCCGAGATGCTGGCGCACCGCATCATCAATCTTGTCGGGCTCAACGTAAAAATCGGCAGTCCCGTCGCTCGCTAAAACGGCAAAAGACAGAGCAACGGGCGTGCGCGACACGTCTTGTCCGCGGATATTGAACGTCCACGCCACCGAATCGAGTGCTGAAATCACCGCCGCGTCGAGCTTGTTTTCGGTCAACCAATCGGCAACAGCCGCGCGCTTTTCAGCGGAACTCTGCCCTGAAAACTGGTCATCCAAGACCATCAACTTCGCGTCGGATGGGGCGGGTTGGTCTGGCCAGACTTTGTCGATTGGGTTGCTTTCCACAGCGACAAGCGTTGCACCTTTTGCTGCCAGGGCTTTGGTCGCGGCTTCAACCCAGCCTTTGGTATGGACCCAGGGGTCATAACCAATCCGACCGCCCGCCGGCACATGCTCCTTGAGCCAGGCCGAGATACTCGTTTCGGGAACGCCAACATATTGCCAGTTCGTCCCGTCCACCTGCTCGCGCACTTGGATGGTGTAGCGGCCATCGGTGAAAATTGCGGCCTCCTCCGAGAGCACAACCGCCGACCCGGCCGATCCACCAAAGCCTGTCAGCCAAGCAAGGCGCTGCGCATAGGCGCCGACATATTCACTCATATGCTCATCGCAAATCGGAACGACAAAACCGTCGAGCTGGTCCGCCTTTAGCTGGCTACGCAGGGCATTGAGGCGATCTTCATAGGTGGACATCGGGGACTCACATTCTCTAAGGACAGTGCATCTATATGCGAGGCATTCGATCCATGAAAGCACTGCTCTCGATTCCATTGGCATTGGCCGTTCTGGTCGCGCCTGTTCTTGCCAAGAAAGCTGATATGTCTGCAACCGCAAAGCCACCAATCGCTGCCAAAAAGTCGCACAGCTATACCCGTCACGGGATTACGGTGACGGACGATTATTTCTGGCTGAAGGATCAGTCTTACCCAAAGGTCGATGACAAGCCAGTGCTCGACTATGTTAAAGCTGAAAACCGCTATTTCTCGGCAATGATGAAACCCCGCGCAGCGCTCGTGGAGAGCCTCTTTCAAGAGATGAAGGGCCGCCTCAAGGAGGATGAGAGTTCGGTGCCACAAAAGGACGGGGCCTATCTCTATTGGCGCAAGTTTGAAAAGGGCGCGCAATATAAGCAGTGGATGCGTAAACGGATCGGCAGCCATGGCTACACCCATGTTGGTGGGCCGGGCGGACCTGCTATCATGGAGCCCGATGGCCCCGATGAGCTTCTCTTTGATGAAGCCAAGCAAGCTGAGGGAAAAGAGTATTTCCGCCTCGGCGCCATCACCATCAGCGATGATGACAAGATGCTCGCCTATGCCACGGACACGGACGGATCGGAGCGCTTCACGGTGCGCTTCCGCGACATTGCGAGCGGCAACGAGCTTGACGATACGATTCCCGGAATCAACGGCAGCATCCTTTTTTCAAAAGATGGCAAGCAGCTCCTTTACACGCCGGTCAATGATCAGTGGCGCAGCGAAAAGGTAATGCTCCACACGCTTGGGACGCCCGTAAGCGCGGATCAAATGCTCTATCATGAAGCAGATATCGGCTTCCAAGTCGGGATCGGCATCACCCAGTCAGACCGCTTCATCGTCATTTCGACCGGCGACAACGCAACGAGCGAGCTCAGGCTCGTTCCCGCAGATAATCCTTCTGCAGCCCCGCTGCTTGTCCGCGCACGCAAGGCGGGTGTTGAATATGATGCTGAAGATCACGGCGACGTCCTGTTCATCCATACCAACGAAGACAGCACCCAATTTAGCCTCAAGACAGCTCCGCTCGCGAACCCGGGCGAATGGACGCCGCGGATCGCCGCCAACCCAGATTTCTACATGACCAGCGTCACCACTTTTGCCGATTTCTTTGTCGTGGAAGGGCGTGAACGCGGTCTCGATCAGATTGAAATCCATCAATATGCGGGCGGCCAGCCCAAGCGCATTCATTTTCCAGAGGCGAGTTATTCAGCGGGGCTTGATGAGAACCCTGAGTATAAGACGACCACGCTGCGGCTTTCGTATGAATCGATGATCACGCCTGACCGGGTCAGTGATTATGACGTCGCCACGGCCAAGATGACGACGCTCAAAGAGCAAGAAATACCCAGCGGCTATGATGCCAGCCAATATGAGACCGAACGCGTCGAAATCACGGCGCGCGACGGCACCAAAGTGCCCGTATCGATCGTTTACAAAAAGGGCTTCAAAAAGGATGGCAACGGCCCGCTCTATCTTTATGCTTACGGTGCTTACGGCTATGCGGTGCCGCCGGGGTTTTCAACGGTGCGCCTCTCCTATCTAGATCGCGGATTTGCTTATGCCATCGCGCATATTCGCGGCGGCGATGATCTGGGTCAGCAATGGCAGCTCGATGGTAAGCTCACGAAGCGCACCAACACATTCAACGACTTTGTCGATTCAGCAAAAGGGCTCATCGACCTTGGGTTCTCCAAGCCGGGGCGTGTGGTAGCGGCTGGCGGGTCGGCGGGCGGCGAACTGATGGGCGTCGTTGTTAACACCAACCCAGAGCTATGGGGAGCGGTTGCAGCCCATGTGCCTTTTGTCGATGTGCTCAACACGATGCAAGATGAGAGCCTACCGCTCACGCCGGGCGAATGGCCCGAATGGGGCAATCCCGTGACAGACAAAGCCGCGTTTGAGCTCATCCAAAGCTATTCGCCTTATGATCAAGTCAAGCACCAAGCCTACCCTCCCATGTTCGTAACGGCGGGTCTCAATGATCCGCGCGTTACCTATTGGGAGCCCGCAAAATGGGTCGCCAAACTCCGCGCGTCCAAAACCGACAGGAATGTGCTCCTCCTCAAAACCAATATGGGCGCTGGACACGGTGGCAAATCTGGCCGCTTTGAAAGTCTGCGCGAAGATGCAGAGGAAGCCGTGTTCTTCCTGTGGCAGTTGGGCATGGTGAAATAGAGCCGATCACGGTGCGCAAAAACGGCAAGTGCGGGCGTTAAGGGGGAGCGATGAAGAGAATTGCCAAATTTGTGGCGAAGTTGGTTTTAGCGCTGGCGATCCTCATAGGCCTCGCGTGGATCATCCTTCCGCCCTTCCTCGACCGCGTCTATTATGTCGGGCCGCAATCGGCGCATTTTGATGGGACCCATTTTTTCAATCCTGACGGGGAAGACATATTGCGATCTCCCACCGGCAAAAGCCGGACGAGCTTTATTTTGCGGTGGATTATCGGTGCGGATGACCGCGCGACTTGGCCGCAAACCGTGCGAGTTACACCATCAAAACCCAAAGCGCGTGTCGAGGGTGATGCTATGGTCGCCACATGGATTGGCCACGCCTCTGTGCTCATCCAGACTCAAGGTCTCAACATCGTGACCGACCCGCTCTGGAGCGAACGCGCGGGGCCCTTTGGCATTGGGCCGAAGCGGGTTGCCGCGCCGGGCGTCCGGTTTGAAGACCTGCCTAAAATCGATGTCGTGTTGGTCAGTCATAGCCATTATGATCACATGGATTTAGCCACGATCAAGCGCCTCTGGGAGCGCGACCATCCCAAGATCATCACCGGACTTGGCAATGATACGATCATCAACGGAACCGGCGCAAAGTCTATTGCCCGCGATTGGGGCGGGCGCGTTTCGATCAAACCCGGCATCGACATTATCGTGACGCGTAATCACCATTGGGGATCACGCTGGGGCAGCGACAAAGGCCGCGCGCTTTGGTCTAGCTTTGTCGTCACCCTGCCCGGCGGCAATGTGTTTTTTGCTGGCGACACGGGGTATGGCGACGGAAAATGGCCGGCCGAAGCCGCAAACTATGGTCCCATCCGTTTTGCCATGATCCCGATAGGCGCGTTTCGTTTTACCAATGGAGGCATGGAAATTGGCAGCCATATTGGCCCCATCAAGGCCGAACGGGTCTTTGCAGGCTTGAAGGCCTCGTTTGCGATCCCAATCCACTGGGGCACGATACAGCTTTCAAACGAAGCGCGTGAGACGCCACCGCATATGCTTGCTGAAGTGATGAAATGCGGCGGCTACGATCCCGATGCGTTCAAAGCGGTGGAGATCGGCGTGCCGCTCACGATACCGCGCTATCTTGCGCCGATTCCGCGCCTAGCACCCAGTGCCAAATGCCTTTCAGCCCCGGCGATTACCGGATTGCCATGACGCCCTTTTTGCTCTCGATAACGCCAAGTGCAGACGACATTGACGCGCTTGGTCATGTCAACAACGCGGTCTGGGTGCGGTGGATACAGGACGTCGCAACTGCGCATTGGCATGCTGTTGCTATGCCGGACCATATCGCGGCCTATGTTTGGGTCGTGGTGCGGCACGAGATCGACTATCTTGGAAACGTCGGCGCGGGGGACAAGGTGACGGCAAGTACATGGATAAGCACGCCCCCAAAGGGCGCACGCTTTGACAGGAATATGGAATTCACAAATGAATCTGGCAAAACTGTCGTGCGCGCCAAAACAACCTGGGCGCTAATCGACCGAACCTCCGGGCGCGTCGCGCGTGTGACGCCTGCATTGGCCGCCCCATTTTTGGCCTAGGACGTTTTCATTGCGCTCAGTCGCGAAGCGGGCCCGATTGATCTGGCGCATTTTGTCGTTCCGTCGATCGCCTTTTTGGCCAACAGTTTACACTGGAGATTTTGCGGGCCTGACCCACAGCATTGCCAAGGCAGCGCATGTCATCACGAGCGCCGCAACAAGCATTGTCCAGATTGGCTCGGTGGGGAAGAAGGATTTGATAATGCCGCCCATGATCGTTGCGATAAGCAGCTGCGGCAAAACAATGAAGAAGTTAAAGATACCCATGTAAATGCCGAGCTTCTGCTGCGGCAGGGTCGCCGAGAGGATGACATAGGGCATGGTCAAGATCGAGGCCCACGCGATGCCAATGCCGATTTCGGGAAGGATCAACAGCGTCGGGTTCCGGATGAACAGGAAGCCGACAAAACCCGCCGCCCCTGCAAGCAGGCAGGCCATGTGGGTTTTGGATGCGCCAATCTTCTTGGCAAGACTAGGGAGCGCAAAAGCCGCGAAGGCTGCAACGCCGTTGTAGACCGAAGAAAGCACGCCCACCCAATCTGCGCCTTCGTTAAAGGCTTGTGACGTTGGGTCTGAGCTGCCGTAAACATATTGGGTGACAACGGGTGTGGTGTAAATCCACATGATGAAGAGCGCGATCCATGTAAAAAACTGCGCGACGGCCAGACGCTTCATCACCGACGGCATTTGATGGAGATCAGACAAGATGTGAGAGAGCGCACCAAGGGTGCTGCCCGTCGCGCGGTTGAGCAACTGAGCGAACCCAAACGCAGCCAAGCCGCCCCCCAGGATGTAAAGCTGCTTATCGAGCGCGTAATGCAGAACCAGAGCGAGAAGCACCAACCCCGCAATCAGCCAATAGCCGCCGGTTGTTGATGCAATCAGCGCGCGCTCTTCGGTTTCGTGCGCACTGCGTCCCTCGAAGGCGGCGAGTTGGTCGGGCGAATACTCTCGCGTTTTGAGCACAGTCCAGAGAACCGCCAGAAAAATTGAGGCGGCGGCGAGATAGAATGAATAGCGAACCGAAGGCGGAATGAGATGGGCAGGCGCGGTATTGGCAACACCAAGCCAGCTGAACAGCTTTGGCGCGAGTGACCCAAGCACAGCGCCAGCGCCGATAAAGGCCGTCTGCATAGCATAGCCTGCACTGCGTTCTGCATCGCCGACCATATCCCCAACAAAGGCTCGGAACGGCTCCATCGAAACGTTAAGGCAGGCATCGAGTACCCAGAGAAACAAGGCCGCAATCAGCAGGATCGGCGCATTCGGCAGGCCAACGAGCGCGAGCGCAGCGAGCACGGCTCCCGTCAGGAAAAAAGGGTGTCTCCGCCCGAACCGGCCCCACGTTTTATCACTGAAATGCCCGATGAGCGGCTGGATAATGAGGCCGGTGACGGGGCCCGCGATAAAAAGAAATGCAAGTTTATCAAGATCAGCGCCCATCGTCTGAAAGACCCGGCTCATATTTGAACTTTGCAACCCAAACGCCACCTGGATCCCAAAAAATCCGAATGATATGTTCCACAGGCCCCAAAAGCCCTGACGCGGCTTATCCATCATGCAATCCCCATCCTTGTTTTGCAGCGGAAGGTGGCAGGTTTAATCGGGCGTCACAACGGCACGATGCGTTACGCATACGAATACTTAGTGTCAGTGCGTGACCCTAAACCGAAGATTTTCGAACAATCAGCCGCGCGGGGAGCGCCGCTGTGTCTGCCTTTTCATTGCGGATCTGTTTGAGGAGCGCATCGACTAACACCTCGCCGGCGCGCCGGTAATCCTGTTGTACGGTAGAAAGCGGCGGGTGAGCGAGGCTGGCTGCAGGAATGTCGTCAAAGCCGACGATGGCGACGTCTGCCGGGATTTCTAGTCCATTTTCCTCTAGCGCGCGCATTGCGCCGATGGCGATTAAGTCGCTTGCAGCGAAAATGGCATCGAACTTCACCTTGCGCCGAATGAGTTCAACCGCGGCATCATACCCCGATTGCTCGGTTGTAATTGCATCAACCTGTCGTGCTGCAACGATGCGAATGCCATTACTCTTTTGCGCTTCACAGGCCCCGCGATAGCGATCGTAAAATTCAGGATAATGGCTACTCGCATCGCCAATAAAAGCGATCCGCCGGCGGCCGTTGGCGATCAAATGCTGGACGGCGTCATAGCCACCCCTAAAATTGTCGCAGCCAATCGTCGTTCCTGGCTGCCCCGCCTGTACGAAACCCCAGCGCACAAAATGCGTGCCTTGTTCAACCAGCTTTTCGAGCCGCTCATGGTAAAGCTCATAATCACCGTAGCCGAGCAGGATGATCCCATCGGCTTTGCGACTGTCCTCAAAATCAACATGCCAATTTGAGGAAAGCTGCTGGAACGAAATGAGCAGATCATAGCCCCGGCTCGCGCAGGTTCGCGTGATTGACCCCAGCATCGAGAGGAAAAAGGGGTTTATAAGCGAGTCATCGGGTGTCGGGTCTTCAAAAAAGAGGAGGGCAAGAGTTTTGGTCTCTTGGGTCCGAAGGCGCGACGCGTTTTTGTCTACTGTGTAGTTGAGTTGTTGCGCGATTGCCTCGATTCGCATGCGCGTCTGCTCAGACACCGTCGGGCTCCCACGCAGCGCACGCGACACTGTTGGCTGCGAAACACCCGCCAGCTGCGCGATGTCAAATGACGTGGCCTTTTGCGACATAAAATTTCCAAAAGGGCGGTTTTCCGACCTCTTCCCTCATCCTGATGGGAGGATAGGCGCGGCGTATCATTTCTGCAACAGCGCCCAAAGCTCCGGTTTGAATACGTATGTGGAGTGCTTTTGCATTCGACTGCGCAAGCGTAAGCCCATGAACGATGGTCCGAAATGCAAAGGCGGACGTGGTTCAAAAACGCGGTATCGTCATAAAACGGCGCTGCAAAAAAAGGGGATGAGGAATGATTTTCAACACATTCAATAATCGTGCGCGTCTGGCGCGAACAGCCAGTGTAGGTGCACTAGGCGTCGCGATGTTCGTTTCTCTAGGTGGCACCGCTTTTGCGCAGGCCGACCCGGAGACTGAAGACAATCAAGAGATTGTCGTATCGGGCATTCGTGGATCGCTGGATCGCTCAGCAGAAATCAAAAAGGTCAACTCGGGCGTCGTCGAAGTTGTATCAGCAGAAGACATCGGCAAATTGCCTGACGTATCGATTGCAGATTCGCTTGCACGCCTGCCTGGCGTGACAGCGCAGCGGCTCGAAGGCCGCGATCAGCGCCTTTCGATCCGTGGCCTCGGCCCCGATTTGGGTGTAACGCTCCTAAATGGGCGCGAACAGGTTACGGTTGGCGACAACCGCGGCGTTGAATATGATCAATATCCGTCGGAATTTTTCAAAAACGTTGTCGTTTACAAATCCGCGCAGGCAAATTTGGTACCCGCAGGCATCGCCGGCACAGTCGACCTTCACATGCTGCGCCCATTGGCCCAAAAAAATCGCATCATCGCGCTTCAAGCACGCGGCCAGATGAATGGTCAAAAATCTCTCAATCCAGATTCACCGCGTTACGGCTACCGGGCGTCTGCGACCTATGTCGACAAATTCAATAATGATACGCTGGGGATCGCCATCGGCGTTTCAGTCGCGCAGACGCCGTCGCAAGATGAGCGCTACAACGCATGGGGCTTCCCGAATGCGTCCGAAGTTGGCGGCGCACTCATTCTTGGTGGTGCCAAGCCCTACGTCCAATCAAATTTGCTCAAGCGCTACGGCGCTGTTGGCACGATTGAATATGAACCCAGCGACAATTTTCACACCACGATTGATGTGCTCTACTCGAAGTTCAAAGAAACGCAGCATCTGCGCGGCATCGAATTTCCGCTAAACCCTGGGTGGGGCAGCGGCGCGACAATCACGCAGAGCACCGTGTCAAATGGCTTTACGACCGCCGCGACTTATACAGGCGTCCATGCTGTGCAGCGGAACGATCTCAATCAGCGCGATGCCACCAATCTTTCGGTTGGATGGAACACCGTTTACGGCGTCAGCGACGGGATCAATTTGACAGTCGATGCCAGCTATTCGCGTGCAAAGCGCACTGACTTTCTGCTCGAAACCTATTCCGGCTTTGGCTATAATACGGGCGGCCCTGCCGACACCGTAAAGATCGCGCAGCAGCCAAATGGCACATTTAGCATTGTTCCAACGCTTAACTACACGAACACAGGAGCAGGCGGCGTCGGGCTAACCGATCCGCGCGGTTGGGGCTATAATGGCACGACAGCCGTTGTGCAGGCCGGGTTCCTGAATCGCCCGAGCTTCAAGGATGAACTTAAATCGCTTCGTGCGAGCCTTGATGGGGAAATTGGCGGGAGCGTGATCAAAGGCTGGGAAATTGGTGCCAATTTCAGCCGTCGTTCAAAGACCAGTGCTTATAAATCATACTTCCTCTGCCCCAAGGGTGCTGGAACAAACTGCACGGTTTCAAGCGGAACACCGACATTTGTGGCCGTACCTGACGCTGCAAAAGTTGGCACGAATATTTCGCTCAACTATCTTGGCGTGCCGAGCATGCTCACGCTTGATCCCATGTACCTCTTCAACAACGCGCTCAATCCGGTGTTTGACAATCGTCCGGTATCGCTGGTGCGGGACAACAACATCACTGAAAACATCTTGACCGGCTACGCCATGCTCAAAATTGATGGTGATGTTGGTGCGCGGAACTTGAAGGGGTCGATTGGCGTTCAAATTGTCCGCTCAAAACAAAGCTCAACAGGTTCATACTCGAACTTCTCGGTCGTTGCGGGCCAGCCAGTGGTCACTGTTGCGCCAGCATCGGGAAGCGCAAGCTACACCAATGTGCTGCCGAGCCTCGCCTTGTCGCTCGAAACAGGCCAAAACACGTTCATCAAGATGGGCATTGCACGCACGATTGTGCGCGCGCGGCTCGATCAACTCCGCATCAACTCTGAGTTTAGCGCGAACTTGTCGCGACTTGGATCGACCGACCCAGCGAACTCGGTGTTCAGTTCAAACGGTGGTAACGTACAGCTGCGGCCTTACATGTCCGACAATATTGATATCTCGTTCGAGAAGTATTTCCCCAAGTCGGGCTATTTCTCAGTGTCGGGCTATTTCAAGCATCTGACCAATTATGTGAACGCAAATGATAGCTTCATTGCAGACTTTGCCCCAGCCGCATCGGTGTTTTTGACGCCAGCACAGCGGGCAGCAGTAGGCACGACATTGGGACGCGTATCGGGACCAACCAACAATGGTCGCGGCGAT
>JBEGTP010000110.1:0-2591 GCA_041179365.1 Pseudomonadota bacterium | reverse complement strand
CGGGTTGCAATCATAGCCATGCGGGAAAACGGCGTTGGGAAGCGCATCCGCTGAGAGGATGATGCCGTGAAAATGGGTTGCAAAGCCGCCATTGGCAAACAAAAGGGCGGTCCCCCCTTTTGCACGGAGCGTGTCGACCATCGATCCGATGGCGTGGCTCATATAATTACCGATTGGTCCGCCGCCAAAGGTGAGCCCGCCAAATGCGGTTATCGGACGATCAAGCGGCCAGCCTAAGATCCTCCGCGCCATTTTGGGTATGCACGGGAAACAAGAATAAAGCTCGACATGGTCAAGATCGTTGACGCTCAGTCTATTGCGTTTGAGCGTCTCCTCAATGGTCACGCGCATGCCCTTGGCGTCAGAAAGGCTATCGCGCTGGAGAATATTGGTCTCTTCATGCGCGGCAGCCCCCATCCCAATATGGATGATGCGGTCTTCGGCGATGCCCGCCTCGCGCGCGAGGGCGAGTGACGTCACAATAAATCCCGCGCCCTGATTAACGCTAGCGTTCGCGACCATTCGTTTGAGATACGGATAGGCAATGGGCCGATTATCAGCGTCAGCGCTTGTAATCGCGTCGGGCGTCTGCGCATTGCGAATCCAAGCGTTGGTGTTGGACGCTGCGACGTTTGACATGCCCGCCCAAAGGAGTCCGGACTCGTTCTGCGCTTCGGCCAGCGTTTGTCCCCACGCCGCACGTGTCGCATTTTCATAGAGTGGATAAAGATCGGTCGGCGCGACGAGGCCGTAGCGCATGGCGTATGAGGGGTGGCTGGGCCTTGCCCTCTCCCGCAAGGCGTCGCGCGTCTCTCCAGTGGCTGCGCGTGCCAATGCCGCCGCAGTTCTCAAAGCCTCTGCGCCGACAATTGCAGCGACCTTAATCTCACCAGCGCCAACCGCGTTTGCCGCGTCATGAAGCAATTGCACAGGGCTCTCGCCCGTTGGGTAAGGGGTTTGGTGGATGACGCGCGGGCCAATGCCAAAATGCGCCGCCAGTTTTTCGGCGCAATTGCCAAGCGCGGGAAAGCTGATCTGGTTGACGACTGACAGACTATCGAGCCTGCCAATCCATCCCCCGCCGGCGTCTGTATCAGCATGTTCCAACGCCAGAACCATGAGGGCAAGCGCATCCTGCTGATTATCACGATCATTGATTTGGCCCGTCCCTATAATAACGGGGATCCGCGAAGGGTCAGTGTTCATGTGTGTTCAAATCTCAAGCGGGGTCAGGGCGCAAGAACGCGTGAGGCCGAGACCGCGTTTCATCGCTGGATAGGCGCGCACAGTGGCCGCCGTCATCGCGAGTTCTAGGCGAACCGAACGCCCATAATCTTGTTCGATTTGATCGCCGAGGGTCAAGGCTTCGGCCTGCTGCTGGGCAATCGCCGCGCCGAAGACGAAGGCGGTCTTCAAGTCTCCCTCGGGCGGGTTGGCCGCCAGTGCTGCATTAACAAGGTCGCGGTCCACACCATCATCCAATGCGCCGCGGGCTGCTGTTAGCGCACAAGGCCCACAGTCTTCCACCAGCGTCGCGCCGATCCGCGCCATATGAAATAAATCGGCAGGTGCGTCGTAACGGTGCATCGTTGCCGGCATGAAATGCTTGAACTTCTCCATCGCCCCGCCCGGTGCCGCCGCGACCTCTCTGAGATACTCTGACTCGCCCGGATTCAGCTGATCGACCGCACGCAGAATGACAGCATCGGGAAGTCCCGCAGGGGCAACACGCTGCCGCGCAAACAAAATAGCAAGAGCAATCCACAGCAGTATTGGCGGACCAAGAACGGCGGGCGCATCGGCCAGAAACACGCTGCCAGCGCAGATACCCGTCATTACTTCCCAAATATGCAATGCGCCGTGCATTGACAGCCACAGGCTCCCTGCAACTGCCGCGAGCCAGCGCATCCGCAGATTGAGCGCCGCAAAAACGAGCAGCACCCCGCATGCCAAATAGCCCAGCCCGATATCGCGGAGAAAATGCTGATTTGGTGGCCCGGTAAATTTGACCGTCGGCACTGCCTGATACCAGCCGAACGGATCCCACAGCATGTACAGGCCATTTGCAAGCGCGATGAAGGCGACAAGTGCCACCAGCGCCTGTGCGACACGATCTAGCGAATCATCCTTGCCCATTGAAACTCTCCCGTTTCCGTGTCTCGATCATCTCAATCTAGACTAGGATATTTCCTATTTGTCAAGATTTATATCTTAGCCTGCCGTCTCGTGACGGGCATGGGTGCGGGGGTTCCTGTAAAGCGCGGTGCAGGCGCGGGCTGATCGACGCCGTCCAGTTTTACAAAGGTTTTGCGTTCCACATTATGGGGATGGACGAGCGCCTCTGCCATCGAAAGGATCGGACCAAAGCAAATATCAGTCCCTTCCATTAGCGCGGTCCAATGGTCACGCGACTGGCTTTTGAAGAGCGTTGTCAGCGCCTCTTTCAATACCGGCCACTGCGTTTTGTCCATCTGCGCATCGAAACGACGATCGTCGGTCAAGTCCAGCTTGTCGCGCAAGAGGGCGTAGAACTGCGGCTCGATGGATCCGATCGAAATCCATTTTCCATCAGCGCATTCATAGGTGTCATA
>JBEGTP010000109.1:0-5355 GCA_041179365.1 Pseudomonadota bacterium | reverse complement strand
GTGCCACCGCGATGCGCACATCCAGAATGACGAATGCGGCGCGCCCGAATTTTTCACCCATGGGGCCAAGCTTACCCTGATCGACGGACCCGGTGCAAAGGTGACCCCCGCTGCGTTGGTTCGGCAGCTCAAGGCCGTTCCGGCCGGCGTTCACTGGGCACAACCCCGTGCGCTTTCAATCACCAACGCCACCGAATATGGCCTTGTTTACACACCCGAAGAGGTCGGCGCGTTGGCGGCGATCTGCAAAGAAAGCGGCCTTGGGCTCCACATGGACGGGGCCCGTTTTGCCAATGCGGTTGAACATCTAGGCTGCGCGCCGGGCGATCTCACGTGGCGCGCTGGCGTCGATATATTGTCCTTCGGCTTTGTGAAGAATGGCGGGCTCTCCGCCGAGGCGCTCATCTTTTTTAAGCCCGAACTGGCGCAGGGTTTCGTAGAGCGCCGTAAGCGCGCGGGGCAGCTACTTTCAAAAGGCCGCTATGCCGCCGCCCAGATACTGGCGCTGCTCAAAGACGATGTGTGGCGCACCAACGCCCGCGCGGCCAACAATGGCGCAAGCACACTCGCCCGCGCGCTCGGCGACCGGCTCATCCACCCGGTTGAAGCCAATGAAGTCTTCGCGCGCCTGTCTGCCGCCGAAGCCGAGGCGCTTCGGGCCAAGGGCTTTGATTTCTATGATTGGGCCGAAGGCGAGGTTCGCTTTGTCGTCAGCTGGGATCAACCCGAAGCCGAAATCACCGCCTTTGCAGCGGCGATCGCTGCCTTATGACACAGCCGGAATCCCGCGGCTTTTCGTCGCCGAAAGTCTTGATACCGTTTCTCGTCGTCACCCTCATCTGGGGCTCAACATGGATCGTCATCAAAGATCAGCTGGCCGTCGTTCCGCCGAGCTGGTCGGTGACCTACCGCTTTACCTTAGGGGGCCTTGTTATGCTCCTTGTCGCAGCCCTCACACGCGCCCCGCTGCGGATCGGTCGCGACGGGCAGCGCTTTGCTGCACTGCTTGGCATCGCGCAGTTCGCGCTGAATTTCAACTTTGTCTACCGCGCAGAATTTCACGTGACATCGGGGCTCGTCGCCGTGGTCTTCGCGTTGCTCTTTGTGCCCAATGCCGTCTTGTCGCGGGTCTTTTTGGGGCTCAAGATGCGCCCGCGCTTTATCGTCGGCTCCCTCATCGCGGTGAGCGGCATCGCGTTGCTCTTTGCCAATGAAGCCAAAGGCGATGGTGCCAGCAATGCCCAAACGCTCATCGGCATCGGCTTTACACTGTGCGGCGTTCTCGCAGCGTCAACGGCCAATGTCATGCAGGCAAGCCAACAGGCGCGGGCGCTCCCGATGGCCTCCATGCTCGGCTGGAGCATGCTTTGGGGGGCCTTGATCGATGCAGCCTTTGCGGCCTTCACCGCAGGTTCTCCCATCGTCGAGATGCGTTGGGGCTATGTTTTGGGCATCGCCTATTTGGGGGTAATCGCCAGCGCCTTGGCCTTTTCCCTCTACTTCCGCATCATTCGCGATATTGGCCCTGCAAAAGCAGCCTATTCGAGCGTCGTCATCCCCATCATCGCGATGGGTTTTTCAACCGCATTTGAGAAGTATCACTGGACGTTGCTCGCTGGTGCGGGAAGCGCAATGGCGCTGATTGGCATGCTAGTCGCGCTCAGCGGAGGACGCTCAGAAACGCCCACAAAAGCGTCCGAAAGAGACGAAAGTGACGCGACTCTTATATAGAGAAAAAACGCGTCTCTTTTGCGCGTCTCGCTCGGCACGGGGGTCGCGCCGTGGTGCCGTAAACGGCGCTATTCACACATGAGAAAGAACCCGCAGAGCTCAGCAAATTAAATCCTACTGCGCAAGCCTGCATACACGCACATGCATCACAGCAAGCAATGCCGTGGGGCCAATTGACCTCTGGCCTATCCGCGCACCGCCTTGGCAACGGCGTCGAGCACAGCGTTGGCAAATCCCTTTTCGCGCTGATCATAAAAGGCGTGGGCAACGTCGAGATATTCGCTGATGATACTGCCGGTTGGAATATCAGCGCGGGCGAGGAGCTCATAGGTGCCCGCCCGCAGGATTTGCCGCATCGGGCGATCGAGCCGCTCTAGCGTCCACCCCGTTGCCAGATGCGCGGCAACCAGCGCGTCAATTTCAGCACGACGCGCGTCGACGCCCTTCACAACATCGTTGAAAAAATCGACCTCCGCCTCAGCATAGGTTTCATCCTCAATCGTCGCACCCAGCCGGTGCTTATGAAACTCATGGAGCAAGACCGCCATCGGCGTCGCCTCCATTTCAAGCTGGTAAAGCGCCTGCACAGCGGCAAGCCGCGCGACGGACCGGGATTTGCTCATTTCAATCTTTCAGCAACAGAGGCGGCATGGGCGGGAAGACCCTCTGCCGTAGCAAGCGCAACCGCTGCAGGACCAATCGCCTGGATGCTCGCCGCATCGCATTGCAGGAAGCTCGTGCGCTTCATGAAGTCAAGCACCGAGAGCCCCGATGAAAAGCGCGCGCGGCGGCCTGTGGGGAGAACATGATTGGGGCCACCAACATAGTCGCCGACGGCTTCGGGCGTATACCGCCCCAGAAAGATAGATCCGGCGTGGCGCACCGCCTGAAACAAGGGCTCAGGGTTCTCAACAGCGAGCTCAAGGTGTTCGGGCGCAAGCCGGTCAACCAGCGCCACAGCGTCTGCGAGCGCGCTGACAAGGATGATCGCGCCGTTCGCTTCCCAGCTCGCGCGCGCTGTGGCTTGGGTGGCAAGCGTTGTGAGTTGTAGCGCCACTTCGGCTTCGACCGCGTTTGCAAACTGCGCATCGTCAGTGATCAGGATGGATTGGCTGGTCGGATCATGTTCGGCTTGGCTCAACAGATCAGCCGCAATCCACGCCGGGTTATTCGCGCCATCGGCAACGACCAGAATTTCGCTCGGTCCGGCCACCATATCAATACCAACCACGCCGTACACTTGGCGCTTCGCCTCGGCGACCCAAGCATTGCCGGGCCCGGTGATGACATCAACGGGCGCGATGGTTTGCGTGCCATAAGCAAGCGCGGCGACAGCCTGTGCGCCGCCGATCCGCCAAACTTCGTCCGCCCCAGCCAGTGCCGCCGCCGCAAGCACAAGCGGGTTTGCTTCGCCGCCGGGGGTCGGGGTGACCATCACCAAGCGCCCGACGCCTGCGACTTTTGCCGGGATGAGATTCATGAGAACCGATGAAGGGTAAGCCGCGCGACCGCCGGGGACATAGACCCCTGCGGCGTCAACAGCCGTCCAGCGCGCGCCAAGCCTTACGCCCGCGCTATCGATCTGATCGCTGTCGGTTGGTCGCTGCTGATCATGATAAGCGCGTATCCGCTCGGCCGCGAGTTCAAGTGCGCGGCGGAGCGGAGCGTCGAGCGTATCGAGCGCCGCCCTGCACGTTGCGAGATCAATCTGCCACGGCAGTGCATGCCCATCATAGAGTTGCGTTAAGGCGGCGACCGCCGCATCGCCTTCTGCCCTGACCCGCGCGAGGATGGCCACGACACTGCGTGACACATCGGCATCCGCCTCACGCCGTGCCGCGACGAGTGCTGCAAAGTCCTTCGCGAAACCCGCTGCCCGTGCATCAAGCCTAAGCACGAAACGCCTCGACCAGCCGACCCACCTCGGTATTGGTTTTGAACGCCGCACGGTTGACGATGAGCCGCGCCGAAACCTGCGCAATGACTTCCACTTCTACCAAACCGTTTTCGGCCAACGTCTTGCCCGATGACACAAGATCAACAATGCGGCTCGATAGCCCAAGCATCGGCGCAATTTCCATCGCACCGTTCAATTTCACGCACTCGGCCTGCACACCGCGCGCGGCAAAATGCTTGTGCGTCAAGTTCGGATATTTGGTCGCGACGCGCACATGACTCCACGAACGCGGATCGTCGGTCGCAGCAAGAGCGGCAGGCTCCGCCACTGAAATCCGGCAATGCCCGATACCAAGATCAACCGGGGCATAGAGTTCAGAATAAGCAAATTCGTCGATCACATCAGACCCGACGATGCCGATCTGCGCTGCGCCGTGCGCCACAAAGGTCGCCACATCAAAAGCGCGCACGCGAATGAGGCTGATGTGAGCATGATTGGTCGCAAATTTGAGCGCGCGGCTTTTTTCATCGGAAAAGGCGGCCTCGGGAATGATCCCGGCAGCCGCCAGCAAGGGCAGCGCCTCCTCAAGAATACGGCCCTTGGGTACGGCAAAGATGATCGATTGTGTCATGACGGTTGGGGCTTTACTTGCGCCGGTAAAGAAGGGCAAGCTGTCGCAATGACCGCCGAAACAATCCGCGCCGCCTTCTGCGAACAAGCACGACTATGCCGCACGGTTGGCTCTCCTTTTACAGCTGAAGTGCTCGAGACGCTGGCTCAGATACTGGATTTTGAAACGGAGACCGGGCGCACCCTTTTGGCTTGGCCCGGAGACCCCATGCGCGACGCGCTTCCGCTGCGGATCGCAGGCGGACTCAAAGCCTTGGCGCAGGCGAACGACGATGCCGATTTGTCAGCACTTTATGCGGCCCGAACGGGCGATTGTGCCGCCGTGCTCTCGCGCGTGGTGCAGCAGTGGGACGCGTCGCTCCTGCCGTGGCTTGAAAGCGCGCCGCAGACGAATGAGGTTGGCCGTTCGGGCGTGCTCTGGCCCGGCATGATGGAGATTGCCCACCGCTTTGGGCCGCGGGTCGAACTGCTAGAGCTTGGTGCGAGTGCTGGTCTCAATCTCAATCTGGATCACTATGGCTATAATCTAGGCGGGGTGCACGCAGGTGATGCGCAGGCCTTAGTCCAGCTCGCCCCCGTCTGGAGCGGACCGCCGCCGCGTTTTGCTAAGGTTGATGTGGTTGAGCGGCGCAGCGTTGATCTCAACCCGCTTGATGTTTCAAACCCAGATATTGCAGCACGGCTGCTCGCTTATGTCTGGCCCGACCAACCCGAGCGGCTCGCGCGGATCGCGGCGGCCATCGCGGTTGCGCATCACCATCCCCCCCGGGTCGAGCGCGGAGACGGAGCCAATTGGATCGAACGCACGCTCGCAGAACCACAAGAAGCAGGCGTGACGCGCGTGGTGTATCACAGCATCGCGCTGCAATATTTTCCGCAAGCGGCGCGGGAGCGTGTCGTCGCAGCAATCCGGCACGCAGGCGAGAAGGCCTCGGCTGACCGTCCGCTGGCGTGGCTCAGCATGGAATTTTCCGCGCATGTGACGACGCACGCCGTCCTCAGTCTGCAATGCTGGCCCGGGACCGGATCGCGTGAAACGCTCGCGCATGTCCATCCGCACGGTGCCGCGCTTACTTGGCTTGGATAGCCCCCGCGAA
>JBEGTP010000108.1:0-3781 GCA_041179365.1 Pseudomonadota bacterium | reverse complement strand
CAGGGCGTCAACCTATTGTCCAAAACCAGCTTCGCCTGCCACCCGCACCGCTTCGCGCGCGGCGGCCATGAGTGCGCCTGATTTGGCTTCGCATTCGCGCTGTTCATACGCAGGGTCGCTGTCGGCCACGATACCGGCACCGGCCTGAACATGCATCACACCATCTTTGATAACGGCAGTGCGCAAAACAATGCAGCTATCCATATTTCCATCGGGCGAAAAATACCCAACGCCCCCCGCATAGGCCCCGCGTGTTTCCGGTTCGAGCTCGGCAATAATTTCACAGGCCCGCACCTTAGGCGCGCCAGAAACAGTGCCCGCTGGAAAACCCGCGAAAAGAGCGTCAAGCGCATCTTTTCCAGGAGAGAGTTTGCCGACAACATTTGAAACAATATGCATCACATGGCTGTAAAACTCGACCATATAGCTATCTGTGACAGTCACCGAGCCGCCTTCGGTCACGCGGCCCACATCGTTGCGCCCGAGATCGAGTAGCATTAAATGTTCAGCGCGTTCTTTGGCATCTGCAAGCAGCGAGGCGCGATTTTCCGAATCTTCAAGGGCTGTTTTGCCGCGTGGTCGGGTGCCTGCAATCGGACGAATAGTCACCTCGCCATCGCGCGCCCGCACAAGGATTTCGGGACTTGATCCCGTGATTGCAAAGCCGGGCATATCGAGATGATAGAGGAAGGGTGATGGATTGATCCGCCTGAGTGCGCGGTAGAGGTCAAACGGTGGCAGCGGGAAAGGGAGACTGAACCGTTGCGCAAGGACGACCTGAAAAATATCGCCCGCCGCGATATAGTCTTTCGCGCGCGCAACCATGGCGCCGTATTGTCCCGGCATGAGCGTTGATACAGGGTCGGGCAGGGCATTAATATCGCTCGCCTGCCGCGCGCGCGGTACAGGTTGGGCAAGCCGCGCCGCAGTTTGCTCTATCCGGTCGATCGCGCGCGCAATTTGCGTTTCAACCGCGCCATTTTCGGGCCACACGGGTGACACGAGGAAGAGTTGATCGGCCAACCGATCAAACACCAAGATGACCGTCGGGCGCACAAAAAGCATATCGGGCAGGCCGAGCGGATTTTCGGGCGGGCGCGGCAAATCCTCAACGAGTCCGATTGTCTCATACCCGAAATAACCCACAAGGCAGGCTACGGTGCGCGGCAGCTCTGCTGGAAGCTCGCCCCTGCAATCGCGCACAAGGGCTTTGAGCGCAGTCAGACTATCTGCTTCGAGCGCTTCAAAGCGAGAACGGTCGGTTTGCCAATGTCGATTGATCCTACAGCATGCTCCATCGCCTTGGAAAACAAGATCTGGTGCAAGGCCGATCAGGCTATAGCGCCCGCGCACAGAACCGCCTTCGACAGATTCTAAGAGAAAATCACCGCGGCCTTCCTCAAAAAGTTTTAGTGCGGCGGAAACGGGGGTCTCTGTATCGGCAATCTGACTGCGCCAGACGAAGCCAGGCCTGCCCTGACTCAGCTGTTCTTTAGCAAAACGATCAGACGCGTGCTCTGTCACTGCGTCCCAGTTCCGGTCAGGCCGCGCTTAAAGGTCGCGATATTGTCATCATAGCGCTTGACCTTGCTTGCTTTTGTTGCGGCTTTTCCAAACTGCTCAGCATATTCGCCATATTCGCCGGAGAAAAGCTCAGCCAACTCGCCGCTGGTTGCTTCGATCAGCTTTGGATCATTGCTCGCATCGCCCGCTTGGTTTGTGTCGACCCAAACGACAACCCAGCCGCCATTGTTGGGCAACGGCATCGCCTTGGATTTGTGCAGCGCGATCTCAAAAAGGGCCCGAATCGGAGGGGGAGCCTTTTCGCCCGCTTGCCGCATTTCAAGGTATTTGGCGCTGATCTTCTGCGGCGCAGGGAGGTGAGCGCCGGCTTCCGCAAGCGCAGTGCCGAGAGGAACACCGCGATTCACTTTGGCCACTATTCCTTCAGCGGCTGTGCGCGCCGCACGCGACGCACGATCAGCGATAAAATCTTCGGTCACTTGTGTTTTGATCTGAGCCAGCGGTCGCGGTGCGGTCGGAACAATTTCAGCAAGCTTAAAGAAAACAAACCGTCCCTCCCCAAGCGTCGCGGTTGTCGCGTCCTCTTCGGGATCCATGCCAAACGCTTCCTTGAGCAAGGGCGAAAGGTCTGGCGTTAGTTTAAATTCCCTATTGTCAGGTGAAAGGCCCGCTTGATCGAGACGCGGCGTTGCCTCTGCCGTCAGACCATTCGCCTTGACCACCTCGTCAAACGTTTTTCCATCGGAAGTCATGTCATCAAGCCCGTCGGCAAAGTTTTGGACGGCTTCGTCTGTTTTGATCTTGGTAAGCTCTCTGACAATCTCAGGGCGGGCCTGATCAATCGTCTTTCCGCCGCTGACGTTGACCACATCAATTTTTATGACGTGCCAGCCAAGCCCCGATTTAATGGGGCCAACGACCGTCCCCGATTTTGCAGCAAACACGGCGGCGGCAACAGCCACCGAGCTCTGCCCCGACAGAGGGCCTTGCTCGATAGGCGCAATCGTCAGGGCATCAACGCCTGAGGCCTTTGCAGCGGCTGCCATGCTTCCGCCTGCCTTTGCTGCGGCTGCGATTTTATTGGCGCTTGCGCCATCTTGGACGATCACTTGGGTCAGTCCGCGCGTTTCTTTAGAGGCAAAGCGCTGGGCATTTTGACCAAAATAATCCTGCACTTCTTTTTCAGTTGGAGCGACTTTGCCTTCAAACCGGCTCCGGTCAAAGCGCGCGTAGCGCACAACGCGTAGCTCCGGCACAGTGTAACGGCCCGCATTGTTTTGATAGAATTTGTTGAGATCCGCGTCGCTTGGCACAGTCTTGTCGATAAAAGCTGAGGCGGGAAGGGTGATCGCCAAGCCCGTACGTTGCTGAAGTTTCATAGAGCCATAAACGAGCGCAAAGCTTTTGGGGACGTAGGGCGCGGCGGCGACGGGGGTGAGCATGTGCTGTTGCGTGATGCTTGCAGCCACTTCAGAGCGGAAGCGCCCTTCATCCATATCGTTTTCGGCGAGCATGCGCTTATAAGTGTCGTCACTAAAATTGCCTGTCGCACCGGCAAATGCAGGGATACTCGCAATCCGACCATCGACAAGTTTACGACTGATAATCATGCCATTGTCTTCGCCAAAAAGCGAAACGCCGATAATCTGCGTGAGTTCGTTGATCATATTTTCGAGCGCGCCGCTCTTGAGATAGGTCGCCATATCAAGCGTTGGGTTTTGTTGCCGCAAGTTTTTGATCGCAGAACTTAGCTTTGCCTTCATCTCGGTCGCGCCAATCGTTTTGCTGCCGACGCTCGCAAGATCAGTGCCGCCTCCGCCAAGTCCTGCAAGACTTGAAGGGGTGCCCACACCCGTAACGATGAAACCAAGCATCAACAGGCCGAGCAGCACAATCGTCATCTTCGAATTTAAAAAGCGGCGGAAAAAAGCGATCATGCAAAAAGGATCCCACTAAACAGTGCAAGAAAGACGCCGCCATAGGGGCGCGCGCGGCGTGGATCAAGCATTGAGGCGGACCTGCGCGAAGGGGATGACACAAAGAAGGCACATCTGCTAAATGCGCGGCAAAATCGAAATCAGAATTTTAGTCAGGGGAGCTCAACATGGCATTGCGCAAGATGGTCGCGGGAAATTGGAAAATGAACGGTTCGCTTGCGGCGCTCATTGAGCTTAGTGCGGTTGGCGAGGCCGCAAAGTCCAACACAGGTGTTGACGTGGTCATCTGCCCCCCCAGCACATTGATCGCGCCTGCGAAA
>JBEGTP010000107.1:0-7040 GCA_041179365.1 Pseudomonadota bacterium | reverse complement strand
CTTTTCGAGCTTTGGCATAATCAAGGGCCAGCCCATCAATATAGGCTCGCGCTGGGCCAGCCTGTTTGACCGCGCCTATGCCTTGCCCTGCGCTCCAAATGTCGCGCCAAGCCTTGCTGTTCGCGCCGCCACCGTCGATGTTGATCGCCGCGCCTTCGGGGCGCTTCAGGTTAAGCGGATCAAGTCCATTTTCGATGATCGACGGCCGCAGAAAATTCGCGTCCACGCCGGTGAAGCAGTTTGTGACCATGATGTCGGCCGCACTGCCGTCCACAATCATCTGCTTGAAACCCGGCTGAGTATTGGCTTCGCTGGATGCAAGAAAGGGGGAGCCAATATAGGCAAGGTCTGCGCCCAGCACTTCCGCCGCCAACACCGAACGGCCATTGGCGATACAGCCCGACAGAATCAGCAGACCATCCCACCATTCCCGGATTTCTGCCATCAGCGCGAAGGGGGAGAGATCGCCGGTATGCCCACCTGCTCCCGCGCCAACCGCGATGATGCCGTCCACGCCCATCTCCGCACATTTTTGTGCATGGCGGTTCTTGACGACATCTTGGAACACAAGGCTGCCATTGGCTTGCAGCGCTTTGACCAGATCAGGATTGGCGGCGAGCGCGAGGACGACGATGGGGACTTTGTGGCGCATCACGATGTCGAGGTCAGCGTCTAATCTCGAATTGGTTTTATGCGCGACGAGATTGATTGCATAGGGCGCATCACCAACGCTCTCCCGGATGCGCGCAATATCCTCATCGAGCGCGGCAGTACTGCGCGGGTTGAGCGCAGGCATTGAGCCGATGATCCCGGCATTGCACTGCGCAATTACCAAATCTGCGGTTGAGGCGATGAACATCGGCCCCGCCATCACCGGCAGGCGGAGCTTCGCGCGCAGGTCAGCCGCCAGCGTCATGCGGGGTCCCAACTGAAGACGTCTGCCGAGCGGTGTAGCGGGTAAAAATCATTGGCGAACTGATCGAACACCCGTTCAGCCACTGTCTCGGGCGTCCAGCCTTCTGCCGTATGCGCGGTGCGGATTGGGCGGGGCTGGGAGAACAGGAATATCTCATTGTTTCTCACACCGAAAATCTGACCCGTGACCTTGGCTCCGCCATCACCGCACAGCGCCACGATAAAGGGTGCGATCTTATCGGCATCGAGCTTTTTCAGCGTATCAACACGCGCCTTCTGTTCGGGCGTATCGGTCGGGATCGAATCGATCATCCGCGTCCAGGCAAAAGGCGCCACTGCGTTTGAACGGACACCGAACCGCTGCATATCAAGCGCGATGGATTTGGAGAGGCCGACAATGCCAAGCTTGGCTGCGGAATAATTTGCCTGTCCGAAATTCCCGATGAGTCCAGACGTGGACGTCATGTGAACATAGGCGCCACTTTCCTGTTCCTTAAAGAATGGCGCGGCGGCGCGGCTGGTGTTGAAGCTCCCTTTCAAATGGACGGCGATGACCGCATCAAAATCTTCGGGCGACATTTTGTGGAAATAGACATCGCGCAGGTTGCCAGCGTTGTTGACCACCGCGTCGATCCGCCCGAAAGTGTCCACACCGGCCTTGACCATCGCGCAGGCACCGGCCCATTCCGCGACGCTGTCATGATTGGCAACGGCTTTGCCGCCCATTACCTTGATTTCCTCAACCACCTGTTCGGCGGGAGAGCCGTCTGCATTCTCTCCGGTGATCGATACGCCGAGATCATTGACGACCACCGACGCCCCGGCCTTTGCCATTTCCAGCGCAATGCCGCGCCCGACGCCGCGACCAGCACCGGTGACCAGCACGACTTTTCCGTCCATCATTCCCATGTTCAATCTCCGTATTTCGTCATTGCGAGGAGCGAAGCGACGCGGCAATCCAGATGGCGATGCTGCTGGATTGCCGCGATTCGCACGCAATGACGATTTGTGTAATTCATCCGCTTAATAACTCTTTGGAAGTCCCAGCACCTTCTCGGCGATGAAGCTCATTATCAGTTGTTCGGTAATCGGCGCGAGGCGGGTAAGCGCTGCCTCCCGATAAAGCCGCTCGACATGGTATTCTTTGGCATAGCCAAAGCCTCCATGCGTTGCGACCGCCTGCCATGCCGCATCGTGGCAAGCGCGCGCGGCGAGAAATTTTGCGCTATTGGACTCAGCCCCGCACGGCAGGCCCTGATCATAAAGGCGGGCCGCCTTTTCACACATCAACCAAGCGGATTCCAAATACATCCATTTCTCAGCGAGCGGATGCTGAATACCTTGGTTCATGCCGATGGGTCGATCAAAGACGACGCGATCCTTGGCGTATTGCGTGGCACGGCGCAGCGCATCGCGGCCAATGCCAATCGCCTCCGCGCCGATCAAGATACGCTCGGGATTGAGGCTGTGAAGGATATACCCAAAGCCCTTTCCCTCTTCGCCAATCCGGTCTTCTTCGGGAATGAACAGGCCGTCGATGAAAATCGCGTTCGAATCGACAGCTTTGCGGCCCATTTTGGGAATCAGATGAACGTCGATCTTGCTGCGGTCCAGATCAGTGTAGAAAATGGTGATGCCGTCCGTCGGCTTGGCGCAATCCTCATATTTGGTGGTGCGCGTGAGCAACATGATCTTGTTTGCGACTTGCGCTGTGGACGTCCAGACCTTTTGTCCGTTGACCACATAACCACCCGGAACTTTCTCGGCGAAGGTTTTGATCCGCGTGGTGTTGAGACCTGCATCGGGCTCAGTGAAACCGAAACAGCATTGATCCTCACCCGCAACCAAACGCGGCACCCAGCGCGCTTTCTGTTCTTCGGTGCCCTTCACGACAATCGGGTGCGGGCCGAACAGATTGATGTGGATGGTGGAGGCCGCCGCGAAGCCGCCGCCATTGGCCGCGACCTCATTCATCATCACCATCGCCTCAGTCACGCCGAGACCTGACCCGCCGTAAGCCTCCGGCATGGTGATCCCTAGCCAGCCCCCCTCGGCCATCGCCCGGTGGAATTCGCGCGGAAACTTCCCGTCATCATCGCGGGCCAGCCAATAGTCGTCACCAAATTGCGTGCAGACGGCGCGCACGCCTTCTCGGATGGTGTTCAAATCCTCTTCGGTAGGTAGGGGACGTGGCTGTGACATTGAGTTTGCTTTCAGTTCAATCGACCAAGAATAGAAACGGCGGCAACGCTGTTTGCGGGCTGTCCGCCAAGATTATGCGTCAGGCCGAAATTGACCTTCGCCAATTGGCGCTCCCCGGCGCGCGCAAGGAGCTGACCATACACTTCATAAGCCATACGCAGGCCAGACGCGCCAACAGGATGCCCAAAGCATTTCAGGCCACCGTCTGCTTGGCACGGTATGGCCCCTTCGCGGTCGTAACGGCCATCAAGAATGTCAAAGATCGCGCGGCCTTCGCTAGAGAGGCCCAAGTCTTCCATGGTCACGAGCTCGGTGACTGAGAAGCAGTCATGGACCTCGGTCATCGACAAATCAGTCGCGGAGATACCGGCTTCATCATAGGCACGCCTTGCCGCCACTTGCGTATTACGAACCGAAGCGCCGTCCCATTCGCTATAGCCCATTTCCCATCCGTGGCTGGCGCAAAGCTGGATCGCCTTGACGGTTACGGGATTGGCGATGCCCAAGCCGCGAGCAATCTCCGGCGTGGTCACAATGGCACAGGCTGCGCCGTCTGATACGCCGCAGCAATCGAACAAGCCCAACGGGTCGGCGATCATTGGTGCCTTCAGGATAGTTTCGATATCCACGGCTTTGCGCAAGTGCGCCTTGGGGTTGAGCGCACCGTTTTGATGGCTTTTCCAGCTAACATGGGCCATCGCCCGCTTGAGATCTGCAGCATCTGTGCCGTGTCGCGCGGTATAGGCGCCTGCCAATTGTGCGAAAGTGCCGGGCGCAGAGCCGTAAGGCATCCACAGATCATTCGCGATACCCTTGGTGCGCAAGGGCAACCCGCCATAGCCGGTGTCTTTCAGTTTCTCGACACCGAGCGCCAGCGCGAAATCAACCGCGCCCGCTGCAACGGCATATGTCGCGGCACGCAAGGCTTCGGTGCCCGTTGCGCACATATTTTCAACCCGCGACACCGGCATGGTCTTGAGGCGGAGTGCGTGGGCGAGCGGCAGCGCGCTGTTGCCGACATTAATATCGTCAAGCGCATTGCCAATCCATGCTGCACCAATCTGGGAGCGGGCAATTCCGGCGTCTGCAAGCGCCTCTTCAAACGCATCAACCATTAAGTCTTCGGGGCCTTTATCCCACAACTCTCCAAAGCGCGTGCAGCCCATGCCAATGATAGCGACCTTATCTTTAATACCGCTTGCCATAGTCAGCCCTCCGCATTGTTGTTCATGGAGGGGCGCTTGAACGGCGCTGCTTTCCAAAAATAAGTGCGAAAGCCGCGCCGCTTGTCATGGGATTTAATTCGCAATTGCATGCGCACTTTGTCACCAACCTTAAAGCCTTCCGCCAGAGCGTCAGTAAACTCCATCATCAACCGTGCACCATTCTCAAACTGAACAAGGCCAAACCAAAAGGGAGGATCGGGTGAGAAGTTCAGCCGGTCCGCCGTCACCGAGATGAGCTTCGCGGGAAGATCGGCCAACCGCACGTCCTCAAGCGCCTCTGGGCCGTCGCCATCGGGATGCACAGGGATCCGTGATTTTGGGAATTGCACATTGCCCCGGCTGTCTCGCCCACCGATGAAGCCAATCATATCGCGGCCGTAGCGTTCGATGGCGGTGGCCTGCGCTTTTTGTTCAAATTCAGAACGGACACCCCAGTCCAAGTTAAGGGCCCCTGAGAGCGAAAGAAAGCGAAGGGTATCGCTCGTCGCAAGACCTGTCGCCAGCATCTCATCAGCCGCCTGCGCGCCTGGCATCGTAGCCGTCATTTCGACGATGAGCGCGTCGCAACCACTGCCAAAGCCGGCGAGCAAAATCAAATCGCCGGGCTTGGCCTTGTGGCAAGCTAGCGCAAACGCAAACAATACATGCGCGGCCCCAAGGTCGCCTGCGGCCAACGAAACGTCCGCAGCAACATTTGGCGCCGTGAGTCCGGCCGCCTTGGCAATATCACGCCAGCATCCCGACACAGGTTCGTGAACAGCGGCAAAGCTAATTCTGGCAGGTTCAATACCGGCTGATGCGCATGCCCGCTTGATCGTAGGCACAATGATTTGGGCAACTGCTGTCTCGCGAACAAAGCGCTCTTCATACGCATAAGGAGACGGGTGCTCTCTCGATGCATAGAGATCGATAAAATCCTGCGAAAGGCTTGCATGGCCTATGAGCCTCGCCGCGCCTTCATCGCCAACGCGCACCGCTGCCCCACCATCACCATAAGCCAAATGCAACGGGTTTCCCGCTGGGACTGTGCGGGCCTCCCCTGCCACGACAAGACCAGTCTCGGTTCCCAGCAGGGCTTGGATCAGTGCTGAAATTGCCGACCGGCGGCTACCCGCGACATCATTCGTGCGGACGGTCGCGGGCAACGAAAGAGCCTCCGACAAAAGTGTTGCATGCGACCTTTCAGTAAAAGGTGCAGAAGTTGACGCAAAAGTGACGGCTCCAACGCCTGTACCAAGCGTACGCGCGGCCTCTACAGCCAGTGTTACCGCGTCTTCATCCCAACTGGAAAAGGCACGAAATCCGGCACCACGTCCGCCAAGTCCAGAAAATTTTAGCGCTTTTACAGCGGCTGCGCGTTCCATCCGGAGTAACGGCAGCGCGGTACCAACGCCGCTTATATATCGGTTGCTCATTCACCCTTCTTGACAGCAACCAGTGAAGTTGTAAACAGGTTCACAATAATTCGCCTCGATTGGAATGCTTGACGACATGTACACCGATGTTTTCCGTCCCGATGCGCTAGCGGGTAAATCAATTCTTGTTACTGGCGGCGGATCTGGACTTGGCAAAGAAATTGCCAAGGGACTGATCGCAAAGGGCGCGACGGTCCATATCTGTGGTCGTCGGGCTGAAGTGCTCGCCAGTGCCGTTGCCGAAATTGGCGGATCGATACATGCTCATATTTGCGATATTCGCGACGCTGACTCCATCGACGCGATGGTCGCGGCAATATGGGCGATTGGACCGCTCACCGGGCTGGTCAACAATGCTGCGGCAAACTTTATTTCGCCAACCAAGGATTTGAGCCCGCGTGGGTTTCGCGCGGTGACATCAACCGTGATGGACGGCAGCTTTTTCGTAACGCTCGCGATCGGTAAGCGCTGGATCGCCGAAGGCATTCGCGGATCCGTTGTGAGCAATCTTGTTACCTGGGTGTGGACCGGCTCCGCCTTCGTCGTTCCCTCCGCCATGGCCAAGACTGCACTTGATGCAATGACAAAATCACTGGCGGTGGAATGGGGGCCTTATGGTATCCGCCTCAACGCTACTGCGCCGGGACCATTTCCAACAGAAGGCGCATGGGAAAAGCTCAATCCGCTTCCCGATACCAAATCATCGGCGACGAGCGATGACACTGTGCCCATGCGTCGCTTCGGTCAGATGCCGGAACTTCAAAATCTAATCGTCTTCTTGCTGTCGGATGGGTGCGACTACCTTACCGGTCAAACCATCGCCATTGATGGCGGTCAGCATTTGGCGGGCCCTGGCACCTTTGCAGACCTCTCCGCGCTTAGTGACATGCAATGGGATGCTGCACGAGAAGCGATTCAGGCCGCCTCCGCACGAGACAAGGCAAAACGCGCATGATCGAACGTACGCTCTTTGGTGAAGACCATGATCTGTGGCGCGAAACGGTGCGCCGCTTCATCGAAAAAGAAATCGTGCCCTTCCACGACCAGTGGGAAAAAGACGGCGTCGTCCCGCGCGAGCTTTGGCTGAAAGCCGGGGCGCAGGGCATGCTTTGCTGCACCGTACCAGAAGAATATGGCGGACTGGGTCTCGATTATCTTTTCGACGTGATCCTGTTCGAGGAGCTTTGGAAGGTCGGAGCGAGCGCGCCGGGCTTTCTGATCCACACAGATCTGGTCGCGACGTACATTCTGTCGCACGGAACCCCGGATCAGAAAGCGTACT